>CALVRR010000012.1 GCA_944358705.1 uncultured Bacilli bacterium | reverse complement strand
ATAGGTTCTACCATTGGTGTTGCTGCCACATTTTGTTCCGTAGACATTGGCTCTACTGTTGGAGCCACTGGTTGTGGAGCAAACGGATCTACCGTTGGAGTTGTTACTACATTTTCAGGAGTAGTTGCCATCGGTGGAGTTTGAATATTGGTATCCATTGGTGTTGTAGGCATTGCAGGAGATGTCATTCCTCCTTGCATATCCATAGGCATTCCCATATTATTATTCATTGTATCAGGTGTTTGCGTTGGAGATACCGGAGCCGGAATATCCATAATTGTTCCATTATTCATGGCAGGAGAATTCATCTCTGGAGCTACTCCATTATTTGGTGTTACATTTGCTTGGGCTGTTGGAGCTTGTGCATCTGCTTGTGGTGTAGATACACTTGCCTCTTCTACTTTTTCTTTCTTTTTCTTTCCGGAAGTAGCAATTAAAATAATTAAAGCAATAATTAATAATAATATACCTCCTGTTATTAATAATCCTGGTATTGTTAAAAGCCAGTCTAAAATCATATCCATCTATATCGACTCCCTCTACTTTTATTCTAATATTATGATAACAAAAAATATTTGCAATTGCAAACATTTTATTTATTGGACATACTTTGACACTGTAAATTCTGTCCAGTGATCTATTTTTGGTGGTAAAATCTGAAATTTTAATACCTTTTTTGTCGTCGGATGAAGAAATTCTAATTGGTAGGCGTATAATGCTATTTGAGTTTTGTCTTGTTTTCCGTAGCGTTGGTCACCACATAAAGGATGATTATGACTAGCAAATTGAACTCTAATTTGATGATGTCTTCCGGTCTTTAATTGGATTCTTACTAATGTTTTTTGACTTTTTTCATTTCTAGCTAAAACTTCATAATCTAGAAGTGCTTCTTTTCCTTTTTCACTAACAATACTATTTCCATTTGCTAGACGTTCTATTTTATCTTGATATGTTCCTTGATTTTCTTTTATTATTCCATTTACAATAGCTAAATACTCTTTTTTCATTTGATGATTTTGTATTTGTTTGGATAGTCTTGTCGCGGCTTTGGATGTTTTGGCAAATACCATAATTCCACCTACGGGCCTATCTAGACGATGTACTAATCCTATATATACATTTCCCGGTTTTTGATATTTTTCTTTTATATATTTTTTTACTATAGTTAATAAATCTTCATCTTTTGTATTATCACTTTGACTTAATAGGTTGATTGGTTTTTCTACTACGATTATATGATTATCTTCATATAAAACATTAATTTTCATCCGTACTCTCCCATCGTCCATAGATACCACATGGTAACACTAGGTTATCTTTTGTTCCATTTAATCCGATTTCTCCACAGGTAATTTCCCCTTTTTTCTTTTTATCTACCGTTATTGTTAATATGTTTTTTAATACGGTGGAAGAAAGTCCCGTGGTATAGGAGTTAATTAGGAAAAATAAGGGTTGATCACTTAATATCTCGGTGCAAAGACTTACTAAATAAAATAGATTTTTTTCGATATCCCAGATTTCTTTATTTGCACCTCTTCCATAACTTGGAGGATCCATGATGATGGCATCGTATTTGTTTCCACGTCTAATTTCTCTTTTTACAAACTTGACAACATCATCGACAATATAACGTATTTTGGCTTGTTCTAATCCATTGGCTTTTACATTTTCTTTACACCAATCTACCATACCACGAGAGGCATCTACATGAGTAACAGCTGCTCCTGCTGAAAGACAAGCTATGGTTGCTCCTCCAGTATAAGCAAATAAGTTTAATACTTTTATCTCTTTCTTTTGACCTTTTATTTTGTCTATCATAAAATCCCAGTTTACTGCTTGTTCTGGAAATAGTCCGGTATGTTTAAAGCCCATTTGTTTTATATTAAAAATCAAGTCCTTATATTTTATTTCCCAGGATGCTGGTGTATTTTTTATGTTTTCCCAATTTCCGCCACCTTTATTGCTTCTATGATAAACCGCATGAATTAAACTATGATATTTTTCGTATAGATCCCCTTCATCCCAGATTACTTGTGGATCTGGTCTTAACAAATAAATATCTTTCCAACGTTCTAATTTTTGTCCACGAGATGTTGCGATTAATTCGTAGTCCTTCCAATTTTTTGCTGTTTTCATTTCATCACCTCTTATTATATTTCCTTATATTTTCGTGTGCCTTTTCTTAAATTCGTTCTATATTTTATCATTTTAATTCTTGTAAGTCAAAAAAGAAGCAATTCTTATTACTTCCTTTTGACCATTTTAATTCATTGTAAATTCTTTTCCATAGGTAGTGATTAAAAGATTTGGTCCATAATATATAATTTTATCTTTGTAATATTTTGTTAGAGTTTCATCTTTTTTTAATTTGTATTTACATTCTACGTCTGCATATTTTGTACATTCTTTTTCATTGGTCATTTGCATACGATAAATTTCATCTTTGGTTTTAATATAGGTTGTTGTAGATTCTCCTGCATAATTAAAATCAATAATTTCCCCATAATCTTGTTTTGCATATACTGGTACTTTTGAAGTTAATGTATATGGTGCGTTATAATCTTTTCTAGTTATATTGTATTGATATACAGTTCCATCATTTTCTAATACATAATAAATTCCTGCATTGGAATCTACGGTAATTACTTTTTCTACAGTAGCGTTTCCTAATAGTAGTTTATATAACTGATAATTACTATCGTTTGCTGTTACTTCGGTTAAAGGGGCTGTTGTTGTGGTACCTGGAGCATAATAGAATTTATTATCTTCCCCTTTTAAAATTTTATCGTCCATGTAGGCAATAATATCAATGGAAAAAGGTACTTCTTTACAATTTTCATCATTACTATATGGTTGTGATAATGATAGTTCATATAATTTGCCACTTTCTGTAATGGCAAAGGAACTATTGCTATAAATCAATTTCTCTTTTGGTTCTTCACTTTCTTTTTCAGGCATTAACGTAGAACATGAAAATTCTTCGGTAGATAGTGAAAATCCTGCATGTCGTAATTCTCTTGTTACATTTCCATTACAACCTGTCAATACCAGTGTTAGTAAGAATATTCCTAATATTTTTTTTGTTTTCTTCATAGTATCCCACCTTTATTATGAATATACCATATTTCATTTATTCTAGTAAATATTTTTACTACTTGTTTTTTATTTTTGACATAGTTCTATTTGCGAATAAAATTATTTATGGTAAAATTTAATATAAGGTAGGTGTCTTATAATATGTCTAGTAAGAAAAAAGATTTACGATTTATTGTCTTATTTGTAGTGATTGTTGGTTGTTGCCTTATTTATTTATTTCAGTCTTCTTATGCTAGGTATCGTCGTGGGATTTCTGGTAATGTTTCAAGTGATATTGCTAGTTGGAATATTAAAGTTAATGGAGAAGATATTGCGAATAAGAAGACGCTTACAAATACCATTGAACCAACATTTTTAGAAAGTGAAAATAGTGCTGCTGGAGTAATAGCTCCTGGAGTTGAGGGATATTATACAATTACTATTGATGCTAGTGATGTTGATGTTCCTTTTGAATGTAGTATTCGCTCTGAAGTTTCACCAGATTCTAGTGTTTCTGACTTAAAAACTTTATCTTACGAAGTAAATCCTACGGATACGGAGAACCGTCTTACCTATTCTCCTGATACTGGTATTGTCCAAAAGATTCCTAGAAATACCAATGAATACATATTTCGTATTTATTTGAAATGGGAAGATGAGGATGGAAGTATGGATAATCAAGCGGATACTGAAGTTGGTATTAATGATCAAAGTACAGCTTTAATGAAAGTTACATTACAATTTTCTCAATTAAATGAATAAAAGAAGGTTTTGTTTGAACCTTCTTTTAGTTTGCTTGTGTAACATTTAAATCTAATTTCATTTGTAGGCATGGACTTTTCGTTTCTTCTTCGTATTTACCACAGGCATACCCAAAGAAACTATCTGCATCATCTTTTTCTAAATAAAGTCCACTTGCTACTTTTTCTTTAAAGTTTTCTTCAGTTACTGTATTATCTACTTGGTAGGTGTCATCTATAATTGTATAGTAATATACCCCTGCATCATAAGTATATAAATTATTAAGTTTATAATAATTACTAGCTTGGTAATCCCAATTTAGGGTTGTTTTAAAGTTAATCATTTCATTTATTCCAATATCATCTTTTTCCGTAATTAATTCTAAAACAAATGGATATTCTGTTTTCAGACTTTCTTCTATTTGATCTTCTTGTCCTTCTTGGAGTAATTCTGTTCCTAGTAATTTTACTGATTTAATATCATATTTTATATTTGCCGCTACGTCACTATTATTTTGAATTTGTATTTTATATTCGAAGGGTATCATTCCTGGTTTCATATCTGTGATGTCTATTTGTATATCTTTCACAGCTCCATTTTCATTTAAGAAAGATATATCCCAGTCTATAACGCTTCCATTTAACGTTACTCCAGCTCTAGAAATATAAGTAAACCAAGCAAAAGTATTCACTACCAATAATAAGGCAATTAATAATAAACTACGAATAACTACCCTTTTTCTGGCTTTCTTTTTTTCTATTGTTAGTGAGTTGTCAGATAATTTCTTCTGGTTCTCCATTTTCTTCAACATCCTTTTTTTCATGTTTTATTTCTGTTACTGTATCAGCAATTTCTAAAAATATAACGGTTACTAGAGGAATAAAAATTAAGAAGAAGAAACCGTATTGGTTTTTTATTATGTGATTAATCTCTGTAACTACCGGGATTTTTCCCATTACCTTTCCATAAATTTGATCATCTTCGATGGATGGGTCTTCTGTTATATTGTTGATTCCCTTGGTAATATATGTTTTTTTTCCATCTATCGTTTTTATATCTATAATTCTATGGGTAACGATTTTTCCATTTACGTCTTGTCGCTCTCCTAAATATGTTATATCATCCCCTACTTGTAATTCATCATGGTCTACTTCTTTAATGGCAAGGACATCATTGACATTATAATCTGGCACCATACTTCCTGTTGCAACAGCGAAAATACGATATCCAAAGATGCTTTGGTTTCCAGAGATTCTTTGAATTACAATAAAGGCTAAGTATACAATTAAAATTAGAAAAATAATAAACTTTACTATCTTAAAAGGAATCTGAAAATATTTACTGTCTAATATTTTTCTTAACATATTATCGTCCCCTCTAATATACTCCATTCTTTCTTATATTTTTTTTGTTCTTCTTCTAGTTTATCTAATAATAGTTTTTTGATTTTTCTTTTCTTTTCTTCGTTTGCTTCTTTGATTAATTTTAGTTGTTTTTCAAACAACTCTTTTATTTCTTTTTCTGTTATATCATCATTACTATCTAGAATGTTTTCAATTAGACGATTCATTGTCTGAGATAGTAAATTTTCTGCGGTTACCTTTTCTCCTTCATGATCTAGGGCTTTGTTTGCTAAATATAACGTTAGAAAAGCCTGAGTATATTGTTTTTTTAAATTACTTTCGTCATAATAATCTTTTTTTTCTTTTTCATTCGTATCTTTTTCTTCATACATTTGAATATAGTTCCATAGAGCTTCTGCTTTTTGGAAGTTTGGATTTTTTAAGATTACGTTTGTTTTTCGAATGGGAGAACGAACTGGGGATACGTGTTGTTTGGATAATGTCTGCATTAATTCCGATCCCATGAACCCATCCAATTGAATTTTAATTCTTTTTAATCTATCGGCTATGGATTCTTCGGATGAAGTATCTTTGGAATTTAGTTTTGCTTCATTTCTTGAGGAAATATCTAAAGAAATTTCTATTTCTTCACTGTTAATTATGGTATTTGCTTCATACTTTAAATTCTTCTTATCTCTAAAAAAAGAAAATTCTCCAGTTTCACTTTTTCTTTTTTCAAAAAAAGTTCTCGTATTATTAATCAAAGTATAAATAAATCTATTTTCATAAGTATCTAGACTTTCTTCTTTATTGATGTTTAATATTTTGGATGGTTTGACATCTCCATTGTCTTCTATTTTTTGGATGTAGTTGGTATGTTGAGTTAAATGGATAATACTTTCTACGGTTACTTTTTTTGATTTTTCTACTTGTACTACTTCTTCTTCGTTAATAATAAATCTTTTGGGATTTCTTAAAATATTATCAATATAAGGAAGGGTCTCATCAATGATATCAATCCATTCATAATCATATTCTCTTTTTTCATAATCAGTTTTTACCGATAGAATGGCATTCATATTGTTCATAAAAATATCTTGATTGGTAGATTCTTCTAATATTTCTAATTCTTCTGAATTCATGATCCTTCCTCCTTTTTTCCTATACTAATTTCTTTAATCTTAATAAGTACTCTTTACATTCATTAAAGTTTTCTTTTCCGAAAGCTTTATTTAAGTAATCAACGAAACCATCAATTTCATCTCTAATATAAGCTAAGTTTAATTGTTCAAATTTTCTTAATATTTTTCTGGCAATATAGTAATCTACGCCATCGACTTCGGTTCCTCCACATTCTACATACGTTGCTACAAAATCTCTCATTTGTTTTACAATACGGTTACCGAAAGCGATACGGAAATGTTTAATTACATAATCATCCATTTCACTAATTTTTTGTTCCATTTCTTCGGATAAAGGATGTTTTTGTTTTGCTTCGGCAAATAATCCTTCTAAATAGGAACTATTAATATTCATTGCTTCAGTATCTACTGGAGTAAATGGTTGTCCTTTGTCATTGATATCAATTGGCATAGCACGGTCATATACTTTATCGGTTACGGCGAAGGTAGAGTCGTCATTATTGATGGTACCTATATACCACATATTTCCTGGAATTTGTAATTTTCCATTTTTTAACTTTTTCGGATCGGTATCCCAACTACTTGGTACTAATTCGATAATCCATTCTTCCCGTGATGGCATTTCTAGAATGGATAGCATTTCTGCGAAATAATATTCGACACGGGCAATGTTCATTTCGTCTAGTACGGTTACATAAACATCGTCGGTATATCCAGCAATATACATTCCTTTTAAAACATCGGTTTCATTAAATTTCTTGGTGAATTCGTTGAAGTATCCAAATAACTCTGTACGATCTCTCCATGATGGTTGTACTGAGGCGATAATTGCATCTCGTTTGATAAATTTTCCCCAGGCATAAGCAAGGGAAGTCTTACCTGTACCAGAGATACCTTGTAATATTACTAATTTCGTTGCGGATAAGGCAGAAATAAATAAACGAATCATTTTGGTTGTATAATATAATCTTAATTTAGAAGCAGCAAAGTTTCTAAATTCTTCTACCAATTCTTCTAGAGTAAATGTATTGTTATAATTTTGAACTTTATAATCTCTATACTGTAAATCAATAGCATGTAGTTTTGAGAAACGATATTTACTATCATCTTCTTCTAAGGCAGGATTTTCTTTTGCATCTTCTTTCTTCGTTTCTTCTTCACTTAATATTTCCGCTTCTCCTGGTTTTAATCCTAGTTGTGAAACTTTCATCGCTAGAATTTCTTCTTTTTCTTTTACTAGACTTGCTACTTTATTATTTAACTCTCCAATTTCTGTTAACATGGATTCTTGTTCTACCAATGTTTTTCGAAAACGTATATATTTTCTAATTAGTAACCAACCAAGTAAAACAATTAATGTTAACATTACTAATAAAACAATAATTGCAATTACGACTAGGACCCATTCTGCCATTTGAAAATCATTCTTATAAAATTGTATGATATATAAATATTCACTAAAATTAAACATCTGGGCAAATCCTAATACAATTCCACGTCCTATTGTAAACAGTCCATTAAAGAAAACTGACATAAATTCATATAAAAATCTTATAAATGTGTCCATATTTATCCTTCCTTACTAAATAATATTGCTTTCATATTGACTGGTTCTTCTTTTTCAATCGTTGCGTAATCTTTTCCTTTATATCCAGTTACCATTAAATAGTTGAAATAATTCGATGTATCTATTGCTTCTATTTTACTTGGAATGTCTGAAATATGAGTGAAGTCTTGATAACAAACAAAGCGATATCCATTTTTTTTCTTTTCTTGAATTGTTTTACTACTTAGCATTTGATTATAACTGATGCCTAATAAAATATGCTCTTTTAGTATATCATCCTCTAATAGTTGATAAATGGTATTCATTACCTCTTTCTTTGACCATATTTCTTCTGGTATAAAGAAGATATATTCTCCTATTTTTTCTTTGTTTATCAGTTGTTTTAATATTACTTGATTCATTAATATTGTTGTTAATTTTAGTTTTTCTGTTACTACTTTTTCTTCTTCATCGACTCTTTTTACTAGACTTTTTTTGTAGTTATTTAACTGTTTTATTTGGGATATTATTTTTACTTCCCATAAAGCTTCATGATATGGAATTTGATTTAAGATAAAAGTATCTTTTTCTTCTAATAAAGCTTTGATTATCTTTTCATTCTCTTGCCATTTTTTCATCCAATTATTTATTGTTGTTGGTAATACTGGAAGTTTGTTACTTGTTTTATTTACTATTTCTGTTATGATTTCTTTTATATTTTCTTTGGTTGGTTGTTGCCAATCAAAAAGAATTATGGCCTCTACGTATTGATGAGTCGCGTTTATTAGTTGTTTTTTTCTTTCGTAACTCTCATTGGTTTCTATGATTTCTTTTACTGAAAGTTCTTCTAATAATTCTAATCGCATTCCCTCTTGTTCTATTTTGATTGCTTCTTGATCTACCTTTGTTCCTTGACCTAGAGTTTCAAATTGATGATGGTAATATACTTCTATATAATTATTAATATATTTTTTTAGACACTCTAAAGCAAATTCTTTATATGTTTTTTCTTGAAATAGTGTTAAGGCATAGGAGGTTAGTCTTTTTTTCTTATATTCTAAAAATCTAGTAATTAAATTTTCTTTCATATCATTCCCTCCTTATTTTATGCTAGGTAAATTATATCATAAAAGTTTTTCGTTTCCTAGTCTATTCTGCAGTTTCTACAGTTACTGTTACAATTGGTGTATTATTAACAATTGGGTATGTATAGTTTTTCTCTGGATCACTTTTATAAAATATTATTTTTTCACTGGAACTAGCGTCCATTTTAAAGGTAAATTCGTTTATATAGTCAAAGCCGTCAATTTGTTCTTTCTTTTCACTATTTTCTATTCGGTGTAGATAGTTAATATTTGTCATATCTAAATAGATTTCTCTAGGAGAAAAAGATACGGTAACTTTAGCAGAAAAACAATTTTCTTTCTCTTCTTCGGTTAGTTTTTGATACTCTTCTGGAGTAATTCTTTCTCCTTCCGTATAAGATCCGAAAGCTTTTTCTACTCGATAATAAGTTACAGAATTCGTTAAATTTAGAGTTAAGTATTTATTATCTGTATTGTCTTCAATATTATAAGTAAAGTTAGTTGTTTCAATTCCTATGGTATAGGTTGCTGATAACGCTTTTACATAAGGGGATTTGGAGGTTGCCGTGGTTGTTACATCAATTTCATCACCTTCATGAAATTCTTCTTTTGGAATTACTGTAATTTGATAGCTATCGGTTCCAGAGGATTCATAGATAATTCCTTCTGTCTTATTTAGACGACATTCCACACTACTTGGACAACTTACTTCAATATCATAAGCAATATCACTAGAGGTTGCTTTTAATGAATTCTTTTTGTTATTTACATCAATTGTTAATACATAATCGTTGACTCCGTCCCAGTTATTAATTTTGTACTGTCTTCCATTCATATCTAGTACGGTACTATTAAAATAAAATTCATTACTTTCTAAAATATAATTATGAATCGCATTGTAGATATAACGAGCAAATGTTGTTCCAAAGAATAGTAAAAGAATGGCTATTATCAATATTAGAATACTTAGTCTTTTATGTTTTCTAATAAATTCCATATGACACCTCTATTCTGTTACTTGATTTGATTTTATTTCTACTTCGATATTCTCTAAATTGTCAGCATATTCTGTTGTTGTTTTATTGGATTCTGGAAAATAAACCACTAATGTATAAATATCTGTTTTATCTTCTTCATAAGGAAACAGATACTTTTCTTGTCCTTCTAAATAATTATACCAAGCACCATCGACATCTTGTTTGGTTTTCATATTTTCAAATAAATTGGTTGCATTTTCATCATCATAGTTTTCATTTCGATATAATTCATAAGTTAGTGGTAGATTGGTTGTTGTGGTGATATTCATTTGATATTCAATGTCTACATCACTATGTCTATTTCCATCAAAGTTTGAGATACTAAATTTATATATATATGGTTTACTAGAGGGTTCGATTTTATCTAAATCAATATTAAAATTCATTCCTCCGGTTTTTAGTATATATAATGCTTTATCAATATTTGCATTTAACTTTGCTTGGGACTCGTAAGATGCATAAGCTATTTGTAATAATTTTATTGCTACTACAATTAAGATAAACATGACTAAAATAACGATTAAAAATCTTTTTTTCTCTTCAAAATATGAAATATTTTCTTTTTTTAGTTTTTCAAATATTTTTACCTTTTTAGTCATGTTTTTCACCACCTTAGGTTCTTTGCTTTGCTTTAAAGTCTATTTCTATTAAATCGCTTTTTTCTGTTTCTTCGTCTGGGTCTACTTCTACGTCCTCTCCATTATCATCCCAGATTGCATGAATTTTGATGGTATCGGTTGCTTTATTCTTTATATTTTCTAACGTCATGATTCCACGATAAATGTTATCTTCTTTTGTTAAAGGAGTTAAGGTATTTTCTACTGATGTTACTGTTAATAATTTTGTTTCGTCTACTGTTTTGTCAATAATTATTAATTCATAATCAAAAGCAACTTGTGTCGTTGTTGGATCAACGGTAACGGTAATCGTTCCAGAAGTTCCAGGAGAGATGGTTCCTTCTCTAGTGTGCTCTGTTTCCCAGTCAATACTATCAATATTAATTGTTGTTGTCTGGTCCGCAGTAATTAAGGTATCATTTACTTTTATTTTCCAATCTGCTACTTCGCTATCAGCAGAACCTTCTACTTCTGATTCGTAAGAGGTATAAGTACTACTTGCATGTAAATAAAGGAGGCACACCAATATTAGAGCGATTATTATTATCCCTGTTCTTCTTTTTTTCTTTACCATCTTTTACTCTACCTTTCCATTTTATTATACCACATACTTTTTTAGAGAAAAAGAAAAAGATTAAACTCTTAATCCTTTATAGTAGTTCAATCTCTTCTTTTTTCTTTTTCTTATCCTTGTTGTTATTATTTGCTTGGGGCTTGTCACTAGAACTTTTCTCTTGAAGCTCTTCTTCTCCATATTTTATTACTATAATTAATGCATAAATTTGATACATAAATATTAATAAAATTGGTAAGATGACTAATAATAAGAAGCCAATTCTAGATTGTAAGACATCTAAAACTCCACCAATATTATGATAGATTGCTGAATATTTACCAATGACTCTTGTTGTTGCAATTGTTGTTTTTGCTTCATCATCTAACTGATATAGTGCCATATCGTCTTCTGAAATAACAATTTCTTTTACATGGGCTGTTTTAATAACATATTCATTATTTTCTACGGCATAATAATATATTTTATCTCCTACATTAATATCTTTATTATTTTGTTTTACCATTAACAAATCATTTTCTTTGGTTTCTGGTAGATAAGATTGTAGATGTTCGTTTATGGTAATATAGGTCATATCTCCTATTTGTGTAAATCCATATTTATTTTTACATAATAAGAAGGCAGTCATGCAAATTACATAAATAATAATGATTACTTCTACCAATCCCCATAAACCTTTTAGAAACTTTTTCACTGTGTCCACCCATTTCTATTTTATATTCTATTTTAGAGTAACATATTTCTTTTTTTTTTTCAATTAAAAGGGACATTTTTTATGTCCCTTTACTTTTATTTACTCTTCTTTCTTTTTTACAATTACATATTCCCAATCTTCATCAATTAGTTGATCTTTATCGTATAAACGGAAGACTACTCGGTAAGTTCCACTGGTTAGTGTTGTTGCGTATTCTAGTGTTATATTTGTTTGAGATGTTACGCTGTTACTGATAAGCTTTTCATAAGTACTTCCAGAGGTTAATCCATAGTCTCTTGGTTGACTGTAACTGTTTATAAATAGATTATCTAAATTTACTTCTGTATAGGCAGTTGTATCTTTGTTATCGGTATTTCTTTTATACAAAGCTATACGTAAATTCGGATTGGTTAAGCTCTGGGTTGTGATAATTCGATAACTTGACTCGCTCGTTTCTAATTCATTTTGTCTGGTTTCCCCATTTACCACTTTAGTTTCATCTTTTAATGTCGTTGCTTTAATTGCGTTATCAGCTGGAACTACAGTAATATTTTTTTCTTCTTCTACGTATTGTAGATCTCCTGAATTATGTAGTCCGTCCGATGATGCAAATAGTGTAAATATCATTCGATAATTTCCCGCTGGTAATGTACTGTCGGTTAAGAGATATAGACTCTTATTTAAATTTGAAACTTTTCCAGCTAATTTTATTCTAAATACCCCTTCACTATCGGCAAAATATTCTTCTCCATCCATACGAATGGAAGTTCCGGTTAATAGACTGGAGCTTACTTGGTTTCCAGAAGAGTCGAATAATGTGACATTTAATCCCATGTTTGTAGATTCATAGTTGGTATTGATAATTGATTCTCGATTTGATGTTTGATCGTAAGTAACTGCGGTTGCATAGTTTATTTCTCTAGTTGTTCCTGGATATACATAAGTATTATCTAGGGAAATTTCTTGATTTAGAACCATATTACTACTTTCGTATAAATTATAATACATTAAATTTTGTCTAATACCTAGTACACTAATTATTGCTCTGTCTTCTTCATTACGAAGTTCAAAGCGTATGTATTTATTTAGATGATCTCCGGTAGTATTTGTTTCTTTAAAGTCGAAGATAAAGATAAACTCTTCTATTGTTCTATTCTTTCCTTCTTCATAATACTCATTATTTGCGGTTTTATCATCATAGGTATTATCTTCGCTGGTACTACCCATTTTTATAAATTTATTTAGTCGATAAGTAATTTCATTTTCTGACTCTAACTGAATAGTCGCTCGATTGTATTCTTCTTCGTCTACTGTAAAGTAATAATATTTTGGTTTTCCATCTTGCGAACTATAATCTAACATCGTAATTTGTGTTCCTACTGGTAAAGCATAATCTGTCACTAATGCATGATAGTTTTCATTTTCTCTTCCATAGATATTTTCAAAACTATCTTGGGCAAAAAGATCAAAATATGCAGTAAATTGACTTTGATTCGTGATGTTAACGTTTGTTGCGGCTGGCATTTCGTATTTCTTATCGTAAGTAATACTTGCATCATAGGCATTTCCGTCATCATAGTTTCTAGCGGTTAAGTCAATGGTTATGGTAATTAGTTGAACATCAAATTCAATGTCATTGATTGGTGTTTTTGCCTGCATTGTAATTACTACGGTTCCTAATTCTTGATCTAGAGAGATGTTTTTTGCATGGTACAGATAAAACATCATCGATGGTGCCAGAGCTTGACTATCTGTTTTATAAGTTTTGTCTCCAGTATAGGTTCCATTATTATTACTTAGGAATTTGGTCGTTCCATAGGCTGTCCATTCACTTGTTTCTGATTTCATAGAAAGACCTAAAATACTATTGGCTTCTTCTTGCGTGTCTGCTAGTTTTGGTACATTATTAGAATCTACTAAACCTACTCCAGAAGTTAATCCTTCTGAGTTAAATCCTATGACTTCAAATGTGGTATCTCCACTAGCAAAATCTCTCATAGATAACTCATAAGTACCTAAAGAAGAATACTTAGAAGCTGTCATTGTGAAAGAGTAATTGATTGCAGAAATACCGATGGTCCACATGTAATAATTAGAGTCTGGAGGGGTTGGTTCAATATACTTGGTTGTTATTTCTGTATAGGCATCATCAATATAATTACTATAGAAACCATCTACGGTAATATCATGATTTAATTTGTGAAGTCCTAATACGTAGGAACCTCCAATAATGATATCTCCGGCATCTCCACTGTCGCCATAATTTACAGAGTCATCGTATAATCCGTAAGAGAATGAGCCATTTCCATATTTATTATACATTCCGAAGAATGTCATACCACTGACTTCTCCATACGCAGTTGCGGATTCGTTTGTTGTTATGTTTAAGTTACGATTCGCTAACATATATAGACGATTGTCGACGTTTTTAGTTACTGTTTTTGTATCGTCATCAATCTCTACGGTAGCTTGTACTTCTTCTCCGTCAATGTCTACGGTACTCTTGAAGCTTTGTAGTAAGTTGGCATTTCTTTGTAATAATAACATTGTGTTGTTTTTGATATTTAATTCATCGATACGGTTTAGAGAATATTCGATATCGGAGTATTCATTCGTTCTATCGGTTGTTCCTTCTAATTCCATAACGGTATTATCTAATATTACAGAATTTGCTCTTTGAATAGAAATATTTTCACTTGGTTTTTCTCTTGTTCCAAGATTAGCAATATAAATATTACTTGTACCACTCGAAGAAGAGGCATTTCCTGAACCGAAGATAGAGCCTGAGATAATGAAATCATGATTATTATTTAAATATCCCTTTCCATCAATCGCAATATCAATTGCTCCAGTTACGGAAATGAATGAGTAGTCATAATCTTCATCTCCTGAAGCATTGGCTTCTCCTCCACCGAAGACGGTTCCTCCAATATTGATGGAGGTTTCTATTAAAGTATCATTAGCTACTGCATTGGTTCCGATATTAGTATCGGTTTTTCCATAGACTACCGAGGTGTTAGCTCCACCATAGACATTCCCATAAATTCTAGCTCCAACAACATTTACTGTTGCAAGAGAATTATTTTCTGCTTCGGTTCCTGTTGCAGCGGCATTTCCACTTCCAAATAGACAGCCACTATGTGGTGCTTTGGAAGAGGTAGAACCAATGACGGTATCTCCTTCTACTGTGATTGTTGTATTTCTATTAACAATGGCAGTGGATCCATTTCCTCCGGCATAAGCACTTCCTAAAACTGTACTAGAGGTAAGTAATACTTCTGTACTACCATCGACGCTTCCTTCATTTCCTCCACCATAGATGTTTGTATTAATGGTACTGTTTTTGATGGTTACTTTGGTATCCCCACTGATTTTGGCCATGTTTCCACCACCAAAAATATTGTTTACTGTTGCATTTTCTACATCTACTATTGGTTCTGCTACTTCTGCAGCATTTCCTCCTCCATAGATGTTTCCAATAACTCCACCATCTATATCTAGGTTGGTACTATTGGTAAGTCCACCCATATTATTTCCACCATAAATATTATCAATGGTAATATTGGAATCTGATTCTAATTTTTGGCCTACTTTAATATTGGATGTCGTAATATTTCCTGATTTATTGGATCCTCCATAAATATTACCAATGGTTCCTAAGTTAATGGTAATATTTGAAGTGTTTAATCCGGCCTCGTTTCCTCCTCCATAAATATTGTTTATTTTTCCATTGTTAATTTTGATATCTGAAAAAGTGGAAGAGGCTTGATTTCCACCACCGTAAATGGTGTCTACTTCTCCATTTTGAATGGTAATATTTGCTGTATTGGTAGTTCCACCTTCATTATTTCCACCATGTAAGTTTCCTACATTTCCGTTTGTCATCGTTGTTGTTGTGGTATCTACGGTTCCATTAACGTTTGATCCCCCGAAGAAGTTGGTAATAGTTGCTCCTTCTATAGTTGATTCGGTTGTGTCTGCACTAGCTTCTTCTCCACCACCATAAACATTATTTAGTGTTGCATTTCCTAAGTATAGATGTGTATCTGTAGTCGAAGCTTTACTTCCACCACCATAAACATCTCCTGTTACGGTTCCACCAGTAATGGTTACATTGGTTGTGGTTGTTGTTCCACCGATATTATTTCCACCATAGACATATCCAGCATTTCCACTAGACATATATACATTGGATGTATTTACGGTTCCCGATTGATTAGAACCTCCAAATAATTTATTGGTAATGGTTGCTCCTTGTAAATAGATGTTGGTTGTGGTTTGTCCTGTTTGATTTCCTCCACCGAAAGCATTTCCAATAACTCCACCATTTAAGTAGACAACATCGTTATTGCTTGGACTTCCAGCAGCATCATTTCCTCCATAGACACTACCAATATTACCATTATTTACTGTTACTGTAACATTTCCATAAACTTTCGGAGTATATTGGGTACTACCCTTTCCACCACCGAAAACTGAGTTTGTAATCACTCCATTATTTATCGTTACTTTTGTTTCGTTATTATTGGCACTTTCATTTTCACTTGTACCATTTACGGTACCATAAGCACTACCACCATAGACTGATCCTTCAATGGTTGGGCCATTTTCGGCGGTTCCGATGGTTACAAAAACGTTATCTTTGATATAGGTTCCAGGAGTATTTCTATTGCTATAACCACCTTCTCCTCCACCATAAACGTCTTCTGTAATGGTTCCTCCAAGAATATTTACATTACTGTCTCCGTAGACGGTTCCTCGTACTCTAGATCCACCGTAAACTGATTTTTTTATGTTTCCACCAGATACATTAATATTAATGGTAGAAGTTACGGTTGTGGTATACGTGGTTCCTCCTCCCCACCAACTGGTGGTATAGGTTGCTTCTCCTCCGGAACCATTGTTGTTACCTCCACCGTAAACAGAGCCTTCAATTGTTCCACCTAGTATTTTAATATTCGTGGTAGACTCTTTACTTCCGTTTCTATCTTGATATGGAACAAGACCAGTAGCGCCATAATTACCTCCCCCATAGACACTTTGTTTTATCACTGCATTTCCGTCAATTACTATATTTGAATTATCGGCAGATCCAACTTGAGTAGAATCACTATTTCCATTTCCTATTCCAAATACATTTCCAGACGATACTCCAAATATTTGTCTATTATTATTAATGAGGTTATCATTTCCAACGGTTGCGTTTCCACCGACATAGATAAAGGTAGAACCAGAGAGTGTTCCTTTATAATTACTATCATTATCTCCTCCGGTATATCCATTACTACCACCGAAGACACCATAATTTACCGTTCCACCTGTCATATTTACAATTCTATTTCCATAGGTTTCGGAAGCACCTGCTCCACCGATTACCATATCAATGGTTCCACCTTTTATATTAATGTAAGTGTCATTGATATTGGTCCGATTGCTAGCAGTTAATGGGCCGCCAATTAAATTATAAATATCGCCACCTTCAATGATAGCATCTCTTGCAGCGTAATGGGTTCCTCCTTGACGTCCACCAATATAGATTCCTGTGGAATAATCATATTCACTTGTTCCGAAAGATCCGCTTTTTACATTAGTGTGAATAGCAACTCCTGTTTGAGTGGAATTAGAATAAATATACCCTCCCCAGCTGCCAGATGCACAGAAATAAATTTCTAGATTATCATTGTTTTTTGCTACGCGGTCATAATCGCTTCCATATACCACTTGTCCATCAATGCGTAGAGTACTACTTGAAGTTCCGTTCGTAGCAGAAGCTAAATTATAAACTCCGGATTCTACAATCATTTTGTATCTTTCTATATTGCCTTCGCTTCCTACACTGTTATTTCCCCCAGCGAGAATGGTATTGGCCGTTGTATAATTGTTTCCATTTCCTGGCTTTACTCCGCGTCCAATTTTTAGGTTATGCCAATAACCATAAATTGTTTCTGCCCTTGTTCCATTACTTGGTGGTGTACCATTAGCTTCCTTTTCTTGACCTGTAGTAATGGTAAGGTACTCAATTCTAGTATCTGCATAAGCTCTAATGTACGTTCCACCATCTAAATTTCCAAACCAATCTCTTTCAGCTTCAATATTTAGTTCATTATCACTAAAGTCTTGACCATTATATATTCCTGTTAAGGTAAATGGTTTTGTTCCATTCCAAGTTTCATCGCAAGTGGTTTCTAAAACAATAATATTGGTATCTCTTGTTACTAAATAATATAAATCGCTATCTTCGGTTACTACATTTACATTTCCAGATGCATCGTAATATTGTTCTAATTCGTAGTACGTACATCCTCTACTGCTGTTACAAGTTCCACTTTCTTGATACTGCCCTGTTTCATCATAATAGCCGGCGACACTTTGATATCTATTAATTGTTACCGGGCGATATAATCCAGATGCTACACTTCCTTCTGGAACAATCGTTTCTGTTTCCTGACCAATTGGTTTTGGTGTATAAGAAACCATAGAAGAACCTGTAAATCGATAGTAATCACTATCTGGGTCATAGTTTGAACTGCTTTTAGTATAATATGTACATCTAGTACTACCACAGCGATTTCCTCCTATATTGTTACCATAATCATTTACGGCTCCTGTTGGAAAATACTCTCTACGTGATATGGTTCCTCGAATATAATAATTACTCATATCTTCATAAACCTCATGAGTGCTTTTAATCGGTTCCATTCCTACATTCTTTAACGCTGCAAAAGCATTGGTCCAATCGTTTGACCTTGTCATTTCATAAACTGTTGCTTCTATCCAATAACTATGAAAAGTTACATTAATCGTATCTGGTATTCCATTGGTATAAGTTACTTCTACTCGGGCATATCTTGTATACGTATCCGCATCATAAATTATTTCAGTATTCGGATCATCGGTTACCCATCCGTTAAATCCCTTGTTATTTGGATGATCGGCAAATGGATTGTCAATTAATTCAATGGTTGCATAATATTTGGTTTGTCCATTTTCCGTTACGGCTTCTACTGGATAATATTTGTAATAGATTAATTCACTTTGTTGTTCTTCTAGACTCACATGACCAACTAAATCAGAGTTATTAATGTCTTCTCCACTATATTTTATATACGCTTTTACTAAATTATTATCTGTATAAATTCCTTGATTATTTCCTGTTGGTAATGTTCCTGTTTCTGAGGAAGTGTAATTTAGACCTTTATAGTAGTTATAATCACTATCTAAATCATTAATATATACCGTTGTATCTGTCATTTCTGTATCATGTAGAGGTATTGCGGCACTTCTTCCAAAGTTAAAGAGAGCTGGTACATCTTTTTTTTGTTCTTCTTTTGTTACTTTAAGGTCTTCTAACCTACTAATTTTTAAGTTTACATCACTAATTACCCAGCGATAATCTGTTTCTATTTTTTTATTTAAGTTATCTAATAATTCTTCTAAAGTAATATTTTCATTCGATGAAATATATAACTTGTTATCACTCGTTAATTCATAATCATTTTCTAGTTTTCCAGGTTCTTTTATTTCTTTTGCCACTGGTATATTTACAGATAGGAAATTACTGTAGGTTACTTTTGTTACGATGTTGTTTGCTTGTCCTTTTAAAATACCAAATACTTTTCCATAGGAATTTGCATTTGTATCTTTTATTTCCATATTATTATAAATATTTTCAACGGTTACCTTTTCCTCAATTTCTGCAAAAAGCCCACCAATTTTATTTTCTTTGGTTCCTAGAGTTTTTGATAAGTCTAACACGGTATCTTGTGTTGCGATATTTGTTATTGAAGTTGTTCCGGTTACTTTTCCTGCAATTAATCCAAGCGTTACTAGGTTGGTTGAAGAGGTTGTGGTAACTGTTACATTATTTAAGTTTAAGTTTTTTATTTCTGCATTTGATACTAGATTAAATAAGCCGTAGTAATCTACATTGTCTATGGTTGTTGGTGTTTCTATTTTAAAATTTTTGATACTGTATCCAGCCCCATCAAAATGACCAGAGAAAGGAAGTTCAATATCTTCATTCTTAGTACCAATTCCTTGCCAATTGTTTCCTCCTAAGTCAATATCTTTCATTAAAACAAAGTATTTTTCTTGTAAATTGGGAATTTGGTTTTGTTCTACTATTTGCTTTAAATAGGCTAATTCCCTTCCACTTGATATTTGATATGGATTTTCTTTGGTTCCGTTACCACCAGAAAAAGAAGTAGCTACTTCTACTCCATCCCAGGCTTCTTCTATGTTACTTAAAGTAGTTGTTGCAGTGAAGAGATTAATTATTCCAAAGCAAGAAATTAGAATAAGAAAAGCACAAGTTATTTTCATAATTGCCGATGTTTTTCGTTTCCACTTCTTCACCGCAAGTCCCTCCTTTTTAGTGATTTACATAATTTTTTAATTTTACATAACGTTCGATTCTATCTAATTCAAATACCTTTTTATTATCAAAACGAATCGATATTTTTTGCATAAATGTAATTAATGATTTTAATTGTTTTTTGGCATAAGCATCATTTTTCTTTATTTCTTTAAAATGGTTTTCACTATCAATTTGTACTTTATATTTTAATATTTTGTATACACCATCAAAAAATGTTTGATCGTTGTATAGTATCGCAAATGTTAAAATTCGTAAAAACACATAAATTGGCATCCCATAAATTTTATTTCTTAAATTCTCATATAAGCCAGCACGTTCTAAGTCATAATCATAGATTTCTTTAAATGTTGGATGCATAATAGTTTCTGTTAATTCTGTACTATCTCCCATGGATAGAATTTGTGCCAACTTGTAAACGTATTGGTATTTTGTTAACCATTTTTTATTCATCTTGGTAATTGTTAAAGTATCATTTTTAATTCTTAGTAAATTTAATACTTGTTCTAGAAGTTCTTTTTCCTTTTCTTTGGCACTGTTTTTTTCTTTTCTTATGATATTGTTATCATCTATATCAATGATGTCTTCTATTTCTAAAACTTCAATTTCATCTTCTACTTCTGCTAGTTCTTGATCTTTTTGAATCTGCAATACTTCGCTAATTGGAATATTTACTGTGTTACCTGTTGACTTTTCTTCTTTTTTTACTGGAGTTGTTGTGAATAATTCTTCTGGAACACTACCTTTTGTTATTTTCTTTGATGTATTCTCTTCTCCTACAATAAATCTTTTGAAAATTTTATCAAAATTTAGGAAAGCAAGTAAGATGAAGACGATTAATATTACCGCAATTAGTTTCAATACAAAACTTGGTGAAATCACTAGTTTTACAGTTCCTACGATTTCTTCTTTTTTAATAGGATCATCCTCTGTATTGTTTACATCTCCCTGGGTAATAATTTGATTTCCTATCTTTTTTACGACTCTATGCGTAATAAAATCTCCATCTTCTGTTTGATAAGTAATAATGTCATTAATATTTGCTTCTTGTCCTAACTTTACAATCACTACATCATTTACTTCAATTGTTCCAGACATTGATCCCGTTGCTACTACAAAATAAGTATACCCAAAGACATTCGCATAATCTTTTTTTAAGATATCCGTCATAATAAAGGTATATACACATAAAGCAACTAGCATACCTACGAATAAATATCCAATTGATTTTACTACGTTTTTTGTTGCTCTCATTTTTTCACCACGCCATCTTTATTCTTTTATAATTCATTATAACATATTACAGAAAAAAAAACTATTCTTTGAAAAATTTTTCATACAATAGTTTTTATAATATTTCTTCTTCTGGTTTATAATCTATCCTATTAATATCACAGATTAATTTCATCTCTTCTATCGACATATTAGAATTTTTAATATTGTTTGTTAGTGTTACTACATTTAGAGTAGCAATCGCTGTGTCGATGTTATCTTGAGTAATCTCCTCTTTATTTATATTAATTCCTAATAAAGCGTATTTTTCTGAAATTACATCCGCAATATCATAGTCTAATAGAACTGCAATTTTATGAAGAAAATCTGCATTTGGATTATAGATAAATTCAATATACTCTCTTACATACTTTGATAAATCAAAATCTGTATCTACATCTTTAAACTTTTCTACCATTACTTTTTCGATATAAGTATAAGAACTTATACTTGTAATTAAAGCATCGTAAATACTACTTCCTTCACTTAAATTTTCTCTAATTTTTAAATCTATTTCTAATTCTTCTAAATCATTATATAAAGTGTCTAATTTATTAATTTGTTCTTTTATTTTTACTTTTAATTCTGCCATTTTCACAGGATTTTTTCTTGCTAGAAAGCCAATTCCATTTGCTTTTTGATAGTCTTTGTATAGTTTTTCGCGAACTTTTTCTTCAGCCTGTATTTCTTTTTCCTTAGCATCGTATTTGGTTTTAGCTTCCTCTTTTTTCTTGAAACGTTCAATTATATCTTTGATAATACTTTCATAACGATAGTATTCTTTTAAAATATTCAAATGTCTTCCTAAAGTAATCGTTTCTTTGTCGAAAACATTTTTTTCTTCTTCTGATAATTCTTTATAGGTTTCTTTGATTACTAATTGATTAAAACTTTTATTACGTAGAGGTGCTCCTTCTGTATAATCGTCTATGTTTTTATTTTTATCTAAGAATTTTTGGAGATTTCTAAATTCGTCTTTTTCTTTTTTTGTTTGTAACTCTAACATTTGTTGTTGATAAATTTCTATAATGTTTTGTCTTGTTAAAGTTTTTTCTTGTAACCATCGATCTACTCTTTCTTTGTTGTATTCTTTTAATTTTTGATAATGTTTTTTTACCAATGCGATTAAATTTCGTTTGATATGCATAATAATTTCTGGACATTCCCAGTAAATTTCTTTAAAGGCATTTTGCATTAAATCGTCAAAGTTTTCTTGGTTCCTATTTTCTAGTAAGATTTTCATATACGTTTCTACAAAAGGGCTATAATTGAAGTCTTCTATCGTTAAACTTATCTTGGCATTTTGCATCTTTTCTATAAAATCCAATACACAACCATTAATATTATTCAACAGTGTTTCACTTTCTGCTGATAATTGATGAAAAATATGAGCAAAACCAAGATTCATTTCTAAGGATATTTTATCATCAGTACTAGGAATTATTTTTAATATTTCTGATAATTGTTCTTCTTCTTGTTGATAAGATTCGTTTTTATTTTCCGGAAAAACTGATTTCATATAAGAGTCTAATTCTTGAAAGGTATTCTTTTGAAATTCTTTGAATTTTTCTAACTCTTTTTCAATATAAGCATTTCGTTCTTGGACTGCTTTTTGATGGAACTTTTCTTTCATTTTTTTTGTTCCAGTTTCGGTTTCTAGTGGAAAGTTTTCTATATGATTTTCATTGATTTCTATTTCTTTTTTTATTTGTTCTTGCAAATCAGTTGTCATTTTCCTCTTCCTCACTTATTATTTTTCCCTCTAGATAACGAATATGTTTTTCAATTTGTTGATACAATTCTAATATTTTTTGTGCTTGTTCCATAAACCCTCCTACTATTTTAAAAGGCCTTCTTGGAAGGCCTTCGTGTATTTTATCTATTCATTACTCTTAAGCGTTTGCACTTGCTAGTGAGCTAAATTGTAAGTTATATAATAGATCTCCACCAGATGCATTATTTTCACAGTCAACATCTTGTCCTTCTACCCACATATAGATTCTAACTTTCGTAATACCAGCTTGTAAATGAAGTACTTGTTTATAGGCAGAATCAGGAATTCCTGATGCTGGAGTATCCATAATGAATCCTGTTGTATTCATATCAGTAAAGTATGTTGTACTGGTTGATGCGATATCTTCTTTTGTAGCAATAGCGGCTTTTATTCCGTAATATTTTAATGTTGCATTTCCTGATCCAGCTCTAATGCCGTCTGCAAGTCCAGGATAATTTGCTGCATTGGCAACTGCTCCAGAAGTATGTGTATCGGCATTTGGTTCCCAAATTTTTAATCCTGTACTATCAGTTGCTTTTAATGCTTGTGCCCCAGAACTGTTACTTGTATCTGAGATATTACCTTGTGGTACGAATGCAACACGTGTAGCATTTTGAATATTGGTATCGGTAAGTCCAGCAGTTACTGTTGAGTTATTTGTTAAATATAAATCTGTTTGTTGGTTGGTTTGAAAGAATAAGTCAAATGCAATAAAATCTCCATCCTCTCCGTTTTCTTCTGTTGATTTTGTTGCTGTTAAATCTTTAAACTCACCAGTGTCATTTGCTGTAAGTGTTCCTTTAAACATATTCATAAAACCAGTTCCTGCGTCTACTTCACCGGCAGATGATACTGGTTCTGTCGTGTCAGCAGGTAATTGATTTACTGCAGCAGGGTAAGTACCACTGGCATTTTTAATATCATCTTTTGTTACGATGGTTTTCCAGTTAATTGCATCTACAGAAACTAATAATCCAGCGGTTGTAGATACATTAACATCTAAAGCTTCTACTGTAACAACTCTATTGGCAGTGAACCATGTATAAGTTGATGCAGTTAAAATTACTCCCACAAATAAAATCATAATTAGGGATAACAATATTTTTCTTTTTTTCTTTTTGTCTTCTTTTTTCATTTTTTCACTCCTTATTCTTATGCGATATGTTCTTCTGTTATATCCATGTGCATTTTAATTTCTCCACCAAGTAAGGCATTGTTACACTCTGGATCGTCGCCTTCTATCCATATCACAATAGTAAAGCGATCTTTTTTTCCGGGGCGAAGATTTTTTCTTTGCTCCAGTACAGCAATTTCGTTGGATACAAATTTCTTTGTACCTGGTTCTTTTTTCTTGGTTGTTTTATTTTTCTTGGCATAGACTGTGGGTTTTCCATTTCTATAAATCATAATTCGAATAGCTTCATCTACATTTTTTATCGTGTCATCAATATCTAGTTCATACCAATAATGGACTTTTTCTTCCCCAGCATTGACTACATAAAATGTATAAGCGATATAGTTATCTCCATTATGAGCACCAGTTGCTTCCGTATCAATATTTTGAGGAAGCCACTTAATAGAAATGTTATCCATATAATCTATGGTGTCTGCAGACAATTTTCTTGTCTTTGACTTCAATTTCCCATCTTCTGATAAAAATATATTCTTACGATTTGACATATTTCTATCCAAAGACACAGTAAATCTTCCACCATCGTAGACGATATACAAGAATAAGTAAACAACGGATAAAAATATAATCAATAATAAAAATGCTATTTTTATTAGTCTAGAAACAATTTTTTTTCTATAGACTTTCTCTGCTTCAATATTTACTGTTTTTAATCCCATTTTTATCACCACTTGTTTTGCTTTCTAGTACATCACTTGCTCCCTTTCCTACTATGTCTATGATTATTGTATCCAATTTTTATTAAATTTACAAGGGGTGTTTTTACAATTTACATTTTTTTACGAATATTATTTCTTTTCCTATTTTCTTCGGTATTTATTTCAAGGTTATTCCTTTCATTGAAATAATAAAATATTGGTTATCTCTATACTCTATTTTTATGGTTGCTACATCGTCTATTTCTGTTAGTTGTTCTGATTTATTTAATATATTTTTATAAACACTTCGAAATACTCCACCATGTGTTACAATTGCAACGGTATTTAAATTTTTGCTTGTTATGGTATCAAAGGCCTCTTTTATTCTTTGGTCGAAATCTGCTACTTCTTCTCCTCCTTCAAAAGGAATTCCATTATAGTAACCAAACTTTTTATATTTTTCACTATTTAATAATAATGAAAATATTTTTTTAGCTAACTCTTTATTTACTCCGGACATAACTCCATAAGTGTTCATTTCTCTTAGATTATCTATAATTTCTACTCCACAGTGTAATTGTTCATTAAAAATATCAGCTACACTTTTAGCTCTTTTATAAGGACTGGTAAATATTTTTTCAATTTTCAAATTTGTTAATTCTTTGGCATATTTTTTCGCTGTAGTTACTCCTTTTTCTGTTAAGTCAAAGTCCGCACAACCTCCGTAACAATCTAAAATATCATCTTCTGACTCACAATGTCTTATTAAATAAATTTTCATTTGTACACCTCATTTTCTCTAAATTCTTATTTATATCTTCTATTTTGAGAGTTTTCTATAAATGACTTTAAGCTATTGTCATTTTCACTTAGTAATGTATCTCCACCATATTGTGGGATAATGGTTGTTTTAAAGACTTCTGGATTATTTTTAATAAAGGTATCTAATGGAATAGACATATAATTGGTATCACTCATTTTATATCCCGCTCTACCAAATAAATATTCATTCGTTAAATCACATACATTCCACTCTTCATTTATTCTATATAATACTATATGATGATACCAGTGAGGTAGCGTCATTCTTAAGAAATAAGACTCTATTCCTAATCCTTTTAATTCTTCATACATTAAAGAAGCAAAATGCGTACATACCCCTCTTTTGGATATTAACAGTTGTTGGGCATTCATTTGAGTTGCTGCATCTATTTCCATTTGGTTATAATTATCTGATATTATAAAAGAAGCAAATTCCTGAGAAAACTTAAACTTTGTTTTATACTCCTCATATATTTTTTTAAAATAAGCATATTTTTCACTTTCTGATAGACTTTGGCAATCTATTTGTGAAGAAAGATATGGAATGAAGTCTTTGTTTTTTATTTTCTCTTTTGTGAAGTTTGCTATCCTTTGGAATAATTCTCCTTCACTAAAAAAAGCATCTGGGGAAATGGATGATCTAATTGGTTTTCCTTTTTTTCTTTCTATTAACTTTGTCAGTTTTTCGTCCCCCCGTAGATTTCCATTGATATCATAAAAATTATCACCATTTTCAAAATATGTATAATTATACCAAGGGAAATTTTCTTCTATATCTAGTCCTAGGGACCTATCATATTTTTTTCGCAGATTTATATCTGATAAAACGATAAATGCCTCTAAAAAATTTTCTTTGGTTTCCTCATTAATTCTATCTATATCAGATATTACTCTACTAAAACTAGTATATATTTCATAGTCTGTTGCGTTTGTTGGAATTTCTAATAAGTCATAAAAGTTTTTGGTCATATTCTCTCCTTTCTTTTATATTGTATTATTAAATTTCTATTTCCAATTTTTCTAATAATTATTCTACATATTCTTAACTTTATCTACAACTTTTATATTTATTATATGAAATGTAGATATGCTAGTCAATCTATATTAACTAAAGCATATTCCATTAAAATAAAGATTCGGTTCCATAAATTGTGATATACTTTTCTTGAGGTGAAAATTTATGTCCGCACGTTTTTTACAACAAGAATTTCATAATCGCGGTTTGGATGTTGTAGTTGCTTCTGGTTTTTTAAGTAAAAATGATTTTACTATTATCAATGGTATTATTATGCTAAGGGATGAATGTTCTTGTAATATTGATAGACTGCCAACTGATATCTCTACTGTGTTAAGGTACTCTCAATTTATTACAGACTTTTTTATACAACAAGAATCTAACAAATTAAATATTTTAGAACAGACACAACAAAAGATTTCTAAACCCTATAGAAAAGCTAACAGTCATCCAATTTAAAAATATATGTAATAAAAAAAGGAAGGATAAATATGGAAACAAATGAAATTAATAATAAAAAACTTAAAGAGAAATTAGCTAATTACTCTTTAGAAATGTTATTATCTAAAAATATAATTAACACTAATGACTTATCTTCTGTGCAATGTATTTATGGATATTTATTTACTAAAGATGATGGTGTGTTGGAAGCACTATATAAATTATCCATAAAAGATAAAAACACTTATTATTTTGCTGCTCAAAATAATAAAATTATGCTTCTTACCATTGATGAAGATATGTATAATCAAACTATTAATTATATGCATGAAAATCATGCCTGTCTAAGAGAAAGTAATGTTATAGAAACCGATATACAAAAAAATAGAAGATTAAAAAATTATGAATATTTAAGTAATCATCATATTACAGCTAATAAATTAATGCCTTGTTTGTATGAGGATAGCAAAATAGAATTAAAGAATATAGATGTTATATGTAAGAAAGCAATAGCTTCTCTAATCGTTATTCAAATAGCTTGTGATATAAACAATAATAAATATAAAGAATCCTTAGATTTCTTTTTGCCAATATTAAAGCAATATCATGTGGAAGACTACTTAAATTCGAAAGAAAAGAGAATTATTGATGGTACCTATAGCGAACAAGATGCAATTGATATGGATTGGGCTTATGAAATCTATTGGGCAATATGCTGGTGTTTGGGACTTGTCGATGATATCAAAGATGCAAGTAAAGTATGTAACTGTAACATGGCAATATCGTTTGTTATGAATTCTAAATCTTTCGAAGAATTTAAAAGTAAATGTAATATGAGAAGTGTTAGTGAAATACTTGATATGCAAGATTTATACTTAAGATATAATTGGGCAATAAATGAAAAGAAAATTAATCCCAACTCTAGTATAGGAAATTTAAACGCATCTAATGTAATTGAAAGACGTCGAGGATTAGAATGGGTTATCTCTAAAGAAAATGATTGGTATAATATTAGTATGAGTGCATAAATATAAATTTCTAGTTATGAATACTTTAAGAGCAAGTGAATACTTGCTTTTTCTATGATAAAAGCTTATGATTCTGAGTTTTAAAGTCTATATTTGATTTGATATAAGAGTCTATTATGAACATTTATATTTTATAAGTATCCGTTCTATATAGAATTATAATAATTCCAACAAACTGTTAAAAATGTAAAACTAATGTTATAATTAGTATAAGAAGTGAATATAAATGGCAAAGTCTTATTTAGAAGTTCCAAGTATAGAAAGAAAAAGAGGTATTTTAAAATGAATGATAGAAATGAATTATTAAATAGATTTTATAACGAATCATGTGATGAAGATACAAGATTAGATCCTAAACATAGACAATTAGAATTTTTAACAACGGATAGATATGTTCAAAAATATTTAAAACCAGGTTGTAGAATTTTAGAAGTTGGTGCTGGAACTGGTAAATATTCTTTACATTATGCAAAACAGGGATATAAAATAAATTCTATAGAATATGTACAACATAATTTGGATATATTAAAAAGTAAAATTACTGAAGATATGGATATAATTGCTGAACAAGGAGATGCAGTTGATTTATCCAGATTTGATGATAATACCTTTGATATTGTATTAGTTTTAGGGCCTTTATACCATTTATATACGGAAGAAGATGTTAATAAATGTATAAAAGAGGCAAAAAGAATATGTAAGAAAAATGGGGTAATGATGTTTGCCTATTTACCAAATGATTCGATTATGGTAAGCTGGGCATTATTAAAAGGGCATTTAAAAACTGGATATGAAAGCAAACAATTTGATGAAAATTTTAGAATGCTATCAGAACCAAGTGAAATTATGAGAGCATTCTATATTGATGAACTTGAGGAAATTATGCAATTAAATGATATAGAAAAAATTATTAATATTTCAACTTCAGGAGTTGCTCCTCATTTTAGAGATATAGTTGATAATCTTTCAGAAGAAGAATTTGAAATATGGAAAAATTATCATTTTAGTTCTTGTGAAAGAAAAGAAGTTCAAGGATATAGTACACATATGTTATATATTGGTAAGAAAAATTAAAGAAAACTATAGTACTAAAAAAAACGATGGCTTAAATAGTTAAGCCACCGTTTTTTCTTTTTTCATTTTTACTTCAATAACTTCTTTTAGAAATCTATCAAATCTTCCCCTTGCTTTATTTATAGAACTTTTTTAAATATCTAGAATAAATTTTACCACTTTATCCAAAACTTTCATTTTAAATTCTTTATAAATGTGATTTTCAATTTGGTACTAAAGATATAAACTTCTACAACTTTTTATAACTCTTTTTTTCTTTGTTGAAAACTTTTTCCTAAATCTTCTAAAATGTTTGTTTTTAGGAATGGTATATTGAGAATATTTTTTATTCCTTCTATATTTTCTAAGTTATGTATAACTGAATTAATCTCCTCATAAGCTTCTTCTTTATTTAAATCAAGTGTGCCTAAACTATACAATCTATTTTTATTATAATATTTTATATAAAAAGTATTGCCTGTTTTATCATGTTTTGCACTATAGTAACGATATTCATTTTTATTGATATTAAGGGTTATAGCTCTTTCTTGCGTTATATTTTCTTTTTGGGTTTGTTCATCTAGTTGTATTTTGGTCCTTTCATCTATTTTTATTTTATCACCGGTAAACAAAATATTATAAATACGATTATCAACTATTATGACATAATATGTACCTTTATTAACTCTTTGTTTATTACTATTCCACAATACACAATTACATAGTAATTCTAATATATGATATTCTTCACTTGATTTCATTATTTTTTCATAATCTTCCATAGAAATATAATCGTTTATTTCTATTTTAGAAATCTTATTTTGAACTGATATAGTTATATGAGATTTATTTTGTTCTACTGTTTTAGTTTCCATTGTATTATTTTCTATTCTATAATTTTGTAATTGTTTTTTCTTTGCTTTCAATTTATCAATTAATTCTTTAAACATTCATATCACTTTCTTTCCTGAAAAAGCACTTGTGAATTGCTATATATGATAACATAAAATAACTTAAAATATAAATTTTTATTTTATATATTTTGTTATGATAAAATATTTACCTTTGTAAGCATTTCTATAAAAATAAAAAATCAATCATTTCTGATTGATTTCTTATATCAAAAGTTCGATATTTCCGAACAGAATTTTCCAATGGTGCCTGCGGTCGGACTCGAACCGACACGTTATCGCTAACACTGGATTTTGAGTCCAGCGCGTCTACCAATTCCGCCACGCAGGCATTACATATTAGATTATATCATATATTTTTTTTATTTCCACTATTTTTATTAAAAAAAGAACATATTTTTATGTTCTTAGTCTTCTTTGTATTTTGATGTATATAAGTCCTTTTCCTCTTTTAGCTCTTCTTCACTAGCTTCAATATATTTTTCCATATCTGGTAATTCTTTTATGTTACTTAATCCAAAATAATCTAAAAACTCATTGGTAGTTTCATAAAGAATTGGTCTACCTGGTAGGTCACTTCTTCCAGACTCTTTTATTAGTCCTTTCGCAACTAATTTTCGAATCATTTGACCACTACTGACACCTCTTATTTTATCTACTTGCATTCTAGTTATTGGTTCATTATAGGCGATAATTGCTAGTGTTTCTAAAGCAGCTTGACTCAAAATATTGGTTTCTGGATTTTCTAATAGTTTTTGATAGTATTCTCTGTGTTCAAACTTAGTAGTTAGTTTTAATCGGTTTCCTAAATAATCAATTCTTAATCCTCGATCTTCTTCTTCATAGTTATGTTTTAACTCATTTACCAATTGTTTTGCTTCTTCTTCTGTTATTTCTAATACTTCTTCTATTTGATCTAACGTTAATCCGTCTTCTCCTACTACAAATAATAATCCTTCTAATACTGCTTTATTTTTCATCCCGCACCTCACATATAATATCATCGAAGTTTCTTTCCTGAGTAATTTCTAATTCTTTATTTTTGGCCATTTCTAAAATAGCAAGAAATGTTGCGACTATATATTCCTTATTAAATACTGGAAACAATTCAAAGAAAGATACTCTTGGTTTTTCTTTTAAAATACTTTTAATTTCTAATCTTCTAGATGAAACACTAATTTCATTGGTTGTTACTTTTGTTTTTAATGGTTTAGATTCTTTTTTTCTTTCTAAATATTTTTTAAAGGCTTCTACTAAATCATCTAGGGTGATATCTGATGATAATTTGGAATTTTCTTCTACATAGTTCTTTATATTTTCTGGGGATTTGGTATATATTTCTTTTCTTAATTCTTCTTTTTCTTTTAATACATTTGTGATTTCTTTATATGCCTGATATTCTAATAGACGATTTACTAATTCTTCTCTTGGGTCTACTTCCTCGTCTTCTTCGGTTTCTGCTTTTTGATTTGGTAACAACAACTTAGATTTTAATTCAATTAATTCGGAAGCCATAACTAAATATTCACTTGCTATTTCTAAATTCATTTTTTCTTGTTCATTTAAATAAGTAATATATTGTTCCGTAATAAGTTCTATCTCTATATTCATGATATCCATTTTATTTTCTTTTATTAAATGAAGTAATAAGTCTAATGGTCCTTCAAATTCGTTAATTTTAAAATTCATACTTCACACCCTATTCTTTTCCTTATTACAAACTGATAAAAATCATCCTACTAGGATGTTTTACCTTTTTATATCAATGATTTAATAATATCATAACTTTCTTAATTATTGAAGAGTTATTCTGTTTTTTTAATCTCTCCTCTTGGTGTGATTTCAATGATTTCCCCCGTTGATAAATGCTTCGTAGCTCCTCTTGTTCCTACTAAACATGGTATTTTTAATTCCCTGGAAATGATTGCTGCGTGAGAAGTGATTCCCCCTTCATCTGTAATGATTGCTTGACAATGTTTTAAGATACTTAAAAACTTAGGAGAGGTCATTGGTGTTACTATGATGTCATTTTCTTTAAAACTAGAAAAATCTTTATCACTCATTATCTTACAAACTCTTCCCTTTATACTTTTTCCAGAAAAATATGTAAATGTTCCGGTTAATAAATTGTTTTCTGGAGCAGCAATACTAATATTATGTTCATAAAAGAATGGATTGTAATCTTTTGTTATATATAGCTTACCATTATAATAGATATATCCTTGTTTTCTTTTTTCTAATTCTTCTATACTAGGTAGATTGTTATTTACTGTTTCTTCTAATTTTAGAAAATCTATATATTCTTGATATTCTTTTGGTAGTTTTTCTTTTACTTTTTGTACTAAATAGTCTACTGCTTTATATATAATGTAATCATACTTTTCTCTAAACTCTATTAATAAATCCTTTACTCTTTTGGTCATCTCGTTAAAATGTCCTGCTAGTTGTCCTAGACTAATCAAGGGATAAATTTCGATTATCTTTTCTATATAACTTTTATACTCTAGTTCTTTTTTATTATCAATTATAGTATCTAAATATTTAATATTGGTTTTAATTTTTTCATAATATTTTAGTGTTTTATCAAAATCTAAATCTAAATAATAATACATTGGTTCTGGTAATTCTTCTAAGTCTACACCATTATAGTAAATCGATACATTGTTTTCTTCTGGATTGAAAATAAATAATGGTTTGAAATAGTATAGATTTCTTGTTACTTTTTTAATACCTTCATATTCTCCCCTGTAGTATATCTCTATATCTATGATTGGTTTTTGTCTAGTTAACGATAAGTCAAAGGTTTTTGGTAATGGTGATTTCGCTGTGATTGGACGTGCTTGCACTATATAACAATTATCGTTGGTGATTGCATATTCTATATCCATAGGTTTGTTATAGATTTTTTCTATTTTTTCTACGTTTTCCATTAATGCATCTATTCTTTTCTTTTCTATATTTAAATTACCTAATTTTAAGTCGATTCGTTTGGTTTTCTTTCTTATAAAAAATTTCGTTGGTGTTACTTTTCCTGAAACTAATTTTTCTCCTAAACCTTCTACCATTTCAATAATCGTATAATTTCTGGTTTCGGAAGATGGATCTATAGAAAATATTACTCCAGAATAGTCTGATTCTATCATTTTTTGGATTACTACATTCATTCCATAAATATCAAAATCGTTACTATAGCGGATTACATTTTCATTATATAAAGAACACCAACAATTCTTGATATTTTCAAATAATTCTTCTTTTTTTATATTTAAAAAACTATCGTATTGACCTGCATAGGACTTATTTTCTCCATCTTCATTGGTTGCTGATGAGCGAACGGCGTAGAGATTACTATTTATTTTTAAAATATTTTTCTCTATTTTTTCTTTTAAATCTTTTGTTATTTGTTGTTTGTTTATTAATTCTTTTATCTTTTTATATTGTTTGTTTAAAAATAAAGTTTTTATTTCTGAATAAATCTTGTTCTTTATTAAAAAAATAATATAATCTTCTTCGGTGATGATAAAAAATTCTGGTACTAATATTTTGTTTTGTTCTAAAAATAATAATGACTCTGCTTTCCCACCATATTTCATAGTATCCCTACCTTTTTTTCATTTTATCATGTCTTTTCTTTTTCTGTCTAGTTTATCTCTTGTCCTTTTTCAATATGAGTGGGATATGCTATAATATTTTTGGTGATGTTATGAAAAACTTTACAATGCGTGATGAAGAATTTATTTGTGAAGCTTGTGGGAGAAAAGTTTCTCCTTTAGGATATACTGCTAGGGATCATTGTCCATTTTGTCTTTGTTCTAAACATGTAGATATTATGCCTGGAGATCGAAAAAATACTTGTTTAGGACTATTAGAACCGATTGGTATTGAAAAATTTCGAGATACTTATAAAATTATATATCGTTGTAAGAAATGTGGAGAACTTCATAAGAATATTATGGCCAAGGATGATAATATGGATTTAATTATTTCACTTTCTTCTAATCAATTTTAAAGACAAAAGAAACTACTTTTTTGGTAGTTTCTTTTTTAGTTATTTTTATATTTTTCTTTTATATCATCTATTATACTATTTAGAGCAGTTTTTAATTCTTCTAGAGAAGTGTTAGTATTTATAAAATAAGAGTAAACGCTATCTTCTAAATCATAAACTTTTCTTTCTTTTATCTCATTATATTCTTCTTCTGTTACTACACCGCTTTTTGTTTCTTGATGTCCATAGTGTGGAATTATGATGTCTTGCTTTTCTTGTCTATTTATCACTCTTTTAATATTTTCTTCTTCTGAAGATATTAATTTAATAAAGATAATTGGTAAATTTACATTTTCAGTAATTGTTGATAAAGATTTTTTGCTAGATATACTTCTATCTAGAATTATAGAATACCTATTTTTTATACAGTACTTTATTTCTTCTAGGCATACTTCATTATTTATTTTTCTTACTTCTTCTCTATGAAGGTCTATTTCTGGGGATATTTTTTTTATTATATTCCTTATATAATCCCCACTAACTAAATATAAATTTAATTCTTTTGATAGAAGTTGTGAGACTAGACTTTTTCCACTTCCTACATTTCCTGTTAATAAAACTAGAAAAGGATTTTGATAAGTCTTATTAGGATTTATTTTTTCTTCTTCTATTACTTTTTTTACCTTATCTTTCATATTATCACCAAAATTCATTTTATCATAAAACTGTTTATTACAGTAACTTCTTTTAATTTCTTTTTTGCCTTATTAATTGCCTTGCTTTTTCTATATCACAAGTAGTTTCCAAACTATACTGATAAATACTATACTTATTTTTCAAACCAAATCTACGCTCGCATGAATAGGCTATTTTATAAGAATCTAAACTTATATAAGTTTGACTTGGTACTATTTTTAAATCCATGATTCCGATGGTACCTAGACCTAATTCTTTTACTCGATTACGGCAAAGCTCTTCTAAATACATTAATTCTTGTTCGGAATGATAACCATCTGGAAAAATAACAAATGGGGTCTTAAATTGAAATCTATCTTTTCTTCTTCGTCTATGTGTTTCTCTCCCTAATATACGATCTCTTATTCCTTCTAAAATCTTTTCTATGACTCCATCTTTTGTTTTTTCAAAATAAGACGTTAAAATTTCTTTTTCTTCTTCGGTAAAATCGTATACTATTTCTTCTTCAGGTTGTTTTAATAAAATATCTTCAATATCTCTTTTTAGAAGTAAAATCCTATTTTCTTTTTCTTCCGTTTGTTTATTTTCTTTTTGTAACGCTATTATTTGATCCTTTATTTCTGGTAGGTTATGAATTTCTGCATACAATCCTACAATTTCTAAAAACGATTCTCCATTATGTTTTATTAGTTCTTTTTTTTCTAGGTCTGTCATTGTTTGATAAGCATCTAAAAAAGCTTTTATTTTTTCTTCCAATTTTTCCACTTCCATTCTTATTTTGGTAAATATATTAGTCTTTTACTATCTTCATAATTTCCTTCTCTTAATTTTTTTATATCACTACCAAAGGCTACGGTTGCGATAAAATCCGACTGGATTGGGGTAAGTTCTATTCCTTCTTTTTTCTTTTTCATTCTACTTAAAGAATTATTAGCCACGGATATTCTTAATGGTGTTTGATCTTTTATACTATACAAATATCCGGCTAGTTCTTTTAGATTTGGACCTAGTATTTCTTGTTTTTCTTGCCATTCTGTCATTATTTCTTGTTTTTCTAAGGATATTCCTTGTCCTTTTCTGTAATAAAAATAATTTTTAATGTAATTTAGAGTATTATATACGTCTTGGGCATTTTCTGTCCTATGATTTTTTTCTAAGAATCTGTCTAATATTGTAAATGGAATTTCTTCCTTAAACATACTAATATTTTCATATCTTAATACATCAGAATAAAGACTGTATTCTATATCATCGTATAAAAAAGATAAGTCTTCTACTCTATATTCCGCTAATCTTTCTTCTATTTCTTCTTCAAACTCTTTTCTATAAAATGCTAATCTTGTGATTGAATAATCTTCTGGATTCATTCTTTCTTGTTGACTTGTAATATATTGTAATCGTTTTTTTATTCTTTCTGTAACATTATGAGGGTTTGTTTCTAATTCTTTTTTTAATTCTTCTAATTCCTCTTTATTTAATCTTTCTATATAATTCATGTTATCACCTTTTTATTTTACTTGGTTTGTTTTAATTTGACTTGGTAAAAATAATAATCTTTTGGCATCTTCATAATTTCCTTTTTGTAGTTTTTCTAGTGGCATACCAAAAGCTAGAGCTTCTACTAACATCTCTTGTTTATTTGTTAATGGAGTTGTTTTTTCTTTCGTAGAAACTGTTAGACTGGCATCTCCTACCGATAGTCTTAACTTCGTACCTTCTTTTATTTCTTCTAGGTAAGTAGCAATATTTAATAAATCCGCCGTTACAATTCCTTTCTTTCTCTGTTCCTCTTGAAAAATATCTTCTTCACATATCTCGTCTTTTCCTTTGGCACAGTAATAGATGTAGTTTTTTATGTATTGAAAAGTATTATATAGTCCTTCATAGTTTTCACGACTTTCTTCTTGGCTAAAAAAGTACTCCATATCTTGTAATTTTCCTGTACGATAAAACCTATTGATACTAAGACCCTGTACTTTGTTATTACCAGGAGTTAAAGAATTTGTAAGTAAAGAAAGAAACGGTGTTATGTTTAAGTGTTTCATAGCTTCTTCTACTACTTGTTTCTTTTCTATATCATAGTATGGAAGACGATCACTTCTAAATGCTTGTGTTATGATTTTACTTTTTTCTTGGCGACTGTTAATTCTTTCATTTATTTGTTCTAATAATTGGTCTTTTCCTATTTTATCGGTTGTTAAAATCGTTCTAAATTCTTTTAATTCCTCTGTTGTTAGAATACTTAATATTTTATTTTCCCACACAAAAATACCCCCTTTTGTCATGTAGGGAGTATTATAACATATTTACATCTATTTTTCAAATATTAGTTTTTAGGCTTAAAGATTAGAGAGAAAACAAAGGCAAAGATAATGGCGGCAGTAATACCGGTGGCTGTTAAATCAAACATTCCCATTAATATTCCTAATATTCCATATTCGTTTGCTTTTCCTAGAGCTCCATGAATTAGAGAATGTCCAAAACTGGTAATTGGTACCAAGGCTCCTCCTCCAACTACTTTAATAATTTTATCATAAAAACTAAAGGAATCTAAGAAGGCACCAAATACTACAAATAAACTTGTGATATGTCCTGGAGTTAGTTTTGTATTATCTAATATGATTTGTGCAATCATACAAACAAATCCACAGAATAAGAACGAATTTATTAATAACATTATACTACCTCCAAACTAATTGCATTAGCAATTGAATATATATTTTCTTTTTGATAAACCATAGTTGGAGAAAATAGAGCTCCAGTTGCGACGATTAATACTTTTTTTAGATTTTTCTTTTTCATTTCATGATAGATATATCCAAAGGTAACTAAAGCACTGCATACTGGTCCACTACCACCGGCAAGACATTCTTCTTGTTTTTTTAAATCGTATAACATAACTCCACAATCATTATAATTTTTAGATAAATCCAGATTGTATTCTTCTAACATATAATCTTTTAATATTTCTTTTCCATAAAGACCTAAATCGCCTGTTACAATTAAATCATAATAGTCCGGGGTTCTATTTAAATCTTGTAAATGTCTTTTGATTGTGTCTATGGCTGCTGGAGCCATTACTTTTCCCATATCATTAGGGTCATTTTGTCCGAAGTCTATAATCTGTCCAATGGTAGATGATTCTACTTTAATATCTGTTTTTTCTTTGGTTAAAAGAATGGATGCACTCCCAGTTGCAGTAAAGGTTGCACTCAATGGTTTTGGTGCTCCATACTCGGTCGGATTTCTAAATTGTTTTTCCGCAGCCATATTATGTGAAGATATGGTTACGATAGCATTATTTACTTTTTTGGAGTCAATCAAAGCACTACCTATAATCATTCCTTCTACAGAAGTAGAACAAGCTCCATAAAGTCCTAAGAAACATTTTGAAAAATCATAGGCTCCATAGGTTGTTGCACTAATCTGATTTAATAAGTCCCCTCCTAAAATTACATCTACTTCTTTTCTTTTTAAACCTGCTTTTTTATGAAGTAGTTTTAAACTTTCTTTTACTGTTTTTATTTCAGCTTTTTCCCAGGAAGTTTCTTTAAAATATAAATCTTCAAAAGTCTTATCGAAATATTTTTTTAATGGTCCTTTTTTTTCATATGGTCCAGCTACGGTTGCGGTGTCTTTTACATATACATTGTTATATTGAAATGTCATATCTTACCTCCTAAAAGAAAACGAATCATTCCAAAGAACCATGCGGCAATGATACCATATAAAATTACGGATCCTGCAAGTTTGAAAATATTAGCTCCAAGTCCATAAATTGGTCCTTCTTTTCTATAGTCTAGGGCAGCACTAGTCATAGAATGAGCAAAACCTGTGATGGGTATTAAAAGTCCGCATTTGAATTTGGTTACTAACTTATCGAAAAAGCCTAAAGCAGTAGAAAGGGACGCAACAAATATTAATATTACAATCATGATTGTTCCTGCACTACTTCTAGAAATATGAGTATAGTAGCATAATAGTTCAATAATTCCTTCTCCTATTACTCCTATGATACCTCCAGCAATAAAGGCGATGATTGCATTTTTTAGTCTGGGATTGGGAGCTTGATGGTCTTTTGCAATTGCTTCATATTTTTCATTTTTCATAATATCACCATTTATAGTATTGTCTGTTTTTTTTATTTCATACAAAAAAAAGAAGCAATTATCGCTTCCTTTTAATAGATTGGTGTTACTTGACTTGTAGTAATTATTGCTAGAATAATGATGTTAATGATAATTAGTCCTACATATGTAATAATTACAGTTAATGGAATCGCATATCCTAGTCTTTCTTTATTAGCTTTTAGAACCTCTATAAAACTTTGTACTACTACTACAATAAATAATATTAATCCAGCTAGATAAATAAAAGAGGTTAGTTGATAAGAAATGAAACTTGTAAGAATTCCAATCACAGAGAAAGTGGTCGGAAAGATGCTGGCTACTGCTACGGTTGTTGTAAATTCTTTTAGGGTTCCTTTTCCTTTAAATACTATTCCTACAAATAATTTTGCTAATAAAATAAAGAATGTATATGCTAAAGCAGAAGTTATTATTCCTGTTAAAAACATCGAGAAGAAAGATATTTCTGTTGCAGGGGTTGTTGCTATATAACTTTCTCCTAACATTGATGCAATTCCTGTCATTTTATTGTTTATATCTGCAACTACTCCATTTATTATGCTATTGGTATTAAAATAAGTGAATAATCCTCCTATTAATACACTAATACCTAAAAGTATAAAAGATAATGACATATTACTTTCTTTTACATAGGAATGAATTGTTTCTACTGGTTTTTTCCAAATATTTTTTATAATATCTATTAAAGATGCTCCAAGTTCCTTTTGTGAGGTATGTTCTTGTTCTTCTACTTTCTTTGAACAATCTGGACAAATTCCATCTACTAATGGTTTTCCACATTTATTACAAAACTTTGCCATGTTTTACTCCTTTCTATAACCCTATACCATTCCTTGAGATAGTATTGGTAACATCTTGCATTGCTAGTGCAAGTATTAGTGCCATTAGCGTTGTTACAAAGGCTAATATAAACGCAATAATTGCAAGTCCTACACACAATGCGATTGTATAGAATGTTTGTGTCTTAGTCATTGTTGCTATTACTAAAATTCCTTGGTGTAAGTGTACTAATAGTATTGCTATTGCTACGATAATAATAATGAATGCTAAAACATAATGAATAAATGATGCAATAATTGCTACTAATAAACATACACTAAAAGTTATTTCAATTATTCCAATCATGGTAATAATTTTTTTAAAATCTAATTTCTTTTTAAATATAATGGAATTCATCAAGTAAATAAGTCCTGCCATAATTACAGATGCTAAAGCAAAGAAAATTGCCATTTTTACTCCAATGCTTCCTAGTGTTGGGAAAGAAACTCCCATGGCTGCTATTTTCGCATTTAAACTTTCAATACCAGCGGAAATGATTGACATATCTAGTCCCACAGAACTAAATATGTTACTTATTAACACATGCATGAAGATTCCAAATAAAACGGAACAAATCACGATGGATAAAATTCCTATTGGAAAGTTTTTCTCTGTTATATTTTTTTCCATTGTTTTTACTGGTGATGTAAACATTCCTTTTAAAATATCTAAATAATCGGTAAGTAAATTACTTTCTGAAGCCTCTACTTCTGTTCTTTCTTTTTTCTCATCCTTTTTACTGCAATCTGGACATATTCCGTCCACTAGTGGTTTTCCACATTTATTACAAAATTTTGCCATTTTTACTCCTTTCTTTTACCATAACCAAGAAACTGTCGTAGGGAAAGAAGAAATTCCTACTACTTTATATTCGTTTTCTTCTGGTACCATATAATATGTATAATAACTATAGTTATCGTTTTCCTCTGTCTTATTGGTTTCTTTATCTTTTTCTGTCCAATTATAACTTATTCTAACACGAACTGATAATTCATAACTTCTTGTAAATCCAATAGAATATATCTCTATGTCTTCTATATTAAATTTCGTTAATTCACTATCTTCTTCTTCGATGTCTTTTTTATAGTCTGCATATTCGTCTTCTAAATCTTGATAATATTCTGAATCCTCTTCTTTCGCAAAATTGGATTTTATATCTTTAAAATCTTTATTGTCAATTATTCCTTTCATCATTGCTTCGGTTGTATTCTTTATGGTGTCCGTTAATTTTGTTTGACTTTTTTTCGATATATCTGATGCTAATATATTTAGACTAAAACTAGTATTATAAGTAGATGGTGTTACTTCTTTTTCTACTTCCAATCCTCCAGGTAACTTATATTCTACTTTGGTTGTTGCTGTTATTACTTGTGGTAGAGTATACGTTACTGTATCCTCGTCTTTTTCTTCTTTATTCTTGTATTTCTCTGTTACTTTTACTCCTCCATAAGTTATTTCTGTATCTTTTGGAACAATTAAATCAAAATCTTCTAAAGTATTCATATCTAACAATTCATCTTCATTCATTGTCCATTTAGGGAAGAATAAGAATTGTTTTTCTTTTTCTTTGGTTAATCTAATTTCATAAGTAGCGTCTGTAGTATGAATTCCAGTTTTCATTGCTGTATTTACTGTTACTACTGCTGTTAATCCTCCATTTTCATAGGTTGTTGTTCCTACAGTAAAATTATTAATGGTTGATGAATTCTCTAATTTTTCTTTTGCTGCTTCTGTATATATTTTTTCACTAATAAAAGTCTTATCTCCAGAATAATTTGCATAATCATATAGTTTTGCATAGTCTTTCGTATTTATTGCTTCTATATAATTTTCCACTATTTTTTGTGGAGAAGTTATTGATTTTAATACTTGGAAGATAGTAAACAGTATTACTATTACAGCAACTATTACTATAATAATGATTGTTTGCTTCTTTGTTAGTTTTTTCGTTGATTTTTTCTTAGGAGTTGACTTCTTTTTTGTTTTTTCTTCTTCTATAGGCTCTAATTTTGCCCCACACTCTTCACAAAATAGAGCATCTTTTTTATTTTTTGCACCGCACTCACTACAATACATCTTTTTACACTCCTTCTTTTTATTATATGAAAAAACGCTTTTCTATAGACTTCTTTCCTTATTTAACACCTCCTAAAACTAGTCACACTCACACTCGAATGTTCTTATTTTTAATATATCAAAAATTCGTTTAAAATTCAAAAAAAAAACAGCATTATTTTTATAATGTTGTTTTTAGCTTTTGTAATATTTGGGATTCTTTTCTTGAAACCTGTACTTGACTCATTCCTAGAGTTTTACTTGTTTCTGTTTGTGTCATGTCATTATAATATCTAGCAATAATTAGTTTTTGTTCTTCTTCGGGTAAGGCTAGAATCGCATTTTTTAAATCTAAGATATTTTCATTCATGGCTTCTTCTTCTAGACCTAAACAATTATATAAATCTGCTTGCTCGTCGGCATAGACATAATCTAGGCTCTCTATTTGTCTTGTTGCTAGATAGGCTTCTTCAATTTTTTCTTCTGGTTCTTCTAAAAATATTGATAACTCTAGTGTTGTTGGTTCTCTTTTTAATCTTTGGCGCATAACTTCTTTGGCATTTTCTAAACTTTTATTCAATCGTAATAAGTCTTTACTTATTTTCACTGGATTACTAGAGGTAATGTAGTTATTAATTTCTCCTAAAATGTAATAATAAGCGTAGGTTGAGAATTTGGTGTTTTCCTCTGGATTATAATTTTTTTTAGCATTCATTAAACCAATCATTGCGACTTGATATAAGTCTTCTTTATCAAAACTTTTATAGGGACTAATCATTTTATAAATTAATTTTTCATATTCCAATATGTTTTCCATATTTGCTCCTTTATATACTGATATATTGAAATACTTCTTTTTCTTCGGTTACATAAAATAAATTATTATTTCTTTCTCCTAACTTCTTTTTTAATTTTTCTGAAATTCCGCAAAATACTACACTACCACATTTTAAAAATATTTCGGTTAGTTTGTTTTGGATACTTTCTAGTAAATTTTTATCAATTCTTTTTACTTCTTCTAAATTAAATACATAAACTAGTATCCCCTGTTTATAAAGTAGATAATTAATTTCTTCTGCTACTTTATAGAAATTGTTTTTGGTTAATTCACCTTCTAATCGAATAAACATAATTCCTCGATTTATTTGGGCATTTACTTCTAACATAAGATCACCTCTTGCTAGCACTATAAAACAACTTTAAAATATTTTCTACCGTTTCGACAAAGGATGACAATTATTTCGTTCGACAAATATCGACAAAAAAAGTAGCAAAATTGCTACTTTTCTTAATTGTGGTGCTGTAGTTACAACCATTTCTTAGTTTTATATTCTAACTTTGTCAAGTTTCTTCTTTAAACTTTTTCATCACTGGTACAAAGCGTTCAATAAATTGATATTCATCACGATCTTTAATATATAAAAAACCTAACATAGAAAATACTATAGCCCCAATGAAATTTACAAATAAGTCTTTCATTGTATCTCGTATTCCTATATCTAAATAACCATTTTCTACGGTTGTTATTGTTTGGTTATTATTACTATATATTTCTGTTTTGTTAATATTATTAATAATTACAGGTTGGTTTTTATTTTCTTGATTTAATTCTACAGAAGAGATTTTTTGTACAATTCTATCTTTTTGCATATCTAGATTTAAATATCTGTCAGCAGCAAACTCTCCAAACTCCCATAATACGCCTATCGTCATAGAAAAACAAAAAGCTACTAATGCTACAAAGACAGGTGTCATTTTAATGTGAAAGCGTTCGGTTCTATTTAATATATCAATCAAAGAAAACCCTACCGCAGCCGCTAGAAAACCATTTAAGGTATGAAGCATCGTATCCCAGTGTTTAAATATTCCATAGAAATTTTGTATTTCTCCTAATATTTCTGCGGCATAAATAAAAAGATAAACGATTATTTCTAAAGTTGTTGGTAGCTTTACTTTAAATGTTTTGGAAGCAATCGTTGGTAAAGTAAATAATACTAAGGTTAAGAAACATAAAGCAACTCCGTGCCAGTTTCCTTTTATTGCTTGTTCTACCATACAAACAATAACTAAAAATCTTAGTACTAAATATACAATAATATTGATACGTAATTCTTTTTTACTTTGGTCTTTCTTTTTCTCTGGCATTTTTTCTCCTTATTTATCAAATAACTTTTTGACATTGGTTCTTGGAATTAACATCTTAATTTTTTGTTCTACTTTAAAAGTAAATTTATTACTACTAGATGGATATTCTTCTCCATCGATACACCAAGACGTTTTTCTTTTATTTAAAAATTCTATTTCAAAATTATTGGTTTGATAGTAAGTAATTCCTGGTACTTCTTTGACATCTTTCATCGTTACTTGTACTAGCATTTTTAAAATATCTGCTTTGGTTTTTGGATTTGCTAGGGCTACTTCAAACATATTATCATCCATTTTTACATCATAATAAATATCATCTACTCCAGCGACTCTTGATGAGTTGGTAATAAAGAAAAATGAATATTCTCCTTCATGTTCTACTCCATCTACTTTATATTTTACTTTATAGCGATGAATTTTATTACGTAGTTGTCTTAAACCATATAATATATATGCTGTTTTTCCATATTTCTTTTTTAAATCTCTCGGTGTATTATAAGCCATATCGATATAATCTCCAAGGCATGCTACATATACAAATGGGGTTTCATCGATATAACAAACATCTACTTTTTTTCTTACACCATTTAATAATAATTCTAGGTTTTTTTGATAATTCTTAGTATATCCATACATATTGGCTACATCGTTCGTGGTTCCCATGGGAAGATTTGCTAATACTAGTTTTTTATTTCTCTTTAAATTTCCTGTTACTACTTCGTTTAATGTACCATCTCCACCGGCACTAATTACTAAGTCTACATCATCTTCTAACTCTTCAACAATTCTTGTAGCATCTCTTTTCGCTTTTGTATATCTTATTTCTGCATCATATCCATGTTTTCTTAAAATATCATAAAATTCTTTTTTACTACTTAGACTTTTTACTTTTCCACTTTCTGGATTCATGATAATGATACATTTTTTCATAGGGCACCTCTCCTTGATAGCTATATTATAACATATTCTTTCTTTTTTGGTAGATAGAACTATAATAAATTATTGTTTTCAGTCTTTTCTTGCGAGTTCTGATTCTATCATTGATTTTTTTACTGATTTATGATATATTTCTTACTGTTTTTAGTTATTTTATTAGGAGTGTGATTTATGTCATTTATTTGTTTATTTTTACCAGCGAGTATTTCGATTTTGATAAGTGAAAAATTAAGAAAAGAAAAATATAGTGTTAGAGATTTGATACTATCTTATTTTGGTTATACTTTTGTAATTACAACTATTATGAATACCCTTGTTTATTTGGTAACTGAGACGAAAAATGCTTGGTATCAATTGTCGACTTTTACCTTGGGATTTTCTTTGCAATATACTTGGTTGAGTCTTCTAATCGCAGTAGTTTTGCCATGTCTTTTCTATATTGTTTCTAAAGTAGTACAGATTAATATTGAAGTAAAGGAACGTAAAAAAGATGTTACACAAAGGAATAAAAGTCGTAAAAAAAGTCGTTAAGTGGTTCTTCGTTTTTCTTATCTTTCTTTTATTTTTTCTAGCTCAAGTAATCAATCTTGGGACTAGTTGGGCAAAAACGAATTATAATTATTCTTCTTTTGATGAAATTTTATATACTTTAGGTACTTCTGTTACTACTGCGAGTGAGGGAGTTTTGGAAGAATTTTTTCAGTCCAATGTTTTTCCTCCATTAAAAATAACTTTATGTATTTTAGTAGTCTTTCTTATTATTTACATTCTTTATCGAATTATGTTTAAGAATAGTACTATTTTATTAAATCTTCAGTTATTTCGAAAAAAGTTTTCAATAAAAATTAATCTTATTGTTCTAACCCTTTGTACATTTTCTATTTTTTCTTTATTTACGCTTGGTAATTCTATCTCTTATGCTATGGATGAGTTATATATTAATGAATATCTCGATGCGAATACGAAAACTTCTTCTTTCTTTGAAGAGGAATATGTTGATCCTAAAGATGTATCTTTAAAGTGGCCTAAGAAAAAAAGAAATTTAATTTATATTTTCTTAGAATCTATGGAATCAACCTATGCGGATACCGAACATGGAGGAGCTTTTGATGTTAACTATATACCAGAGCTTACTGATCTAGCGGAAGATAATACTAATTTTTCTTCTACTGAAGATGTTGGTGGAGCTACTATGCTAAATGGTTCTTCTTGGACAATGGGAGGAATTGTTGCAGAAACAGCTGGTATTCCGATTAAAACAGTCTTTGGTCCAAATAGTGAACAAAGTTATGAAAATGGTTTAGTCAATGGTGCTTGGAGTCTTGGTGATATTTTAAAAGAAGAAGGCTATCGTCAATCTATTATGGTTGGTTCTGATTTAGAGTTTGGTGGCCGAAAGACGTATTTTACTGAACATGGTAATTTTGATATTTATGATTATTATACCGCTATTGATGATGATGTTATCGATGATGACTATTATGTTTTCTGGGGACTTGAAGATAATAAATTATTTGATTGGGCAAAAGACGAATTAGTGAAGTTGTCTGAGGAAGAGGAACCATTTAACTTTATGATGTTGACGGTTGATACTCATGCTCCGGATGGTTATACAGATGATTCCTGTGAAAATAAATATGATGATAAATATCTTAATTCTATCGCTTGTTCTAGCGAACAGGTAGCTGAATTTATTGAGTGGATTCAAGATCAAGATTTTTACGATAATACTACCATTGTTTTAACTGGCGATCATATTAGTATGAATAACTATTCTTTTGATGATATTCCAAAAGATTATGAACGTGGTGTTTATAATGTTTATATTAACTCTCTTGTAGATACGGACAATAATAAAAATAGAGAATTTTCTACTTTCGATTATTATCCTACTACACTTGCTTCTTTAGGAGTTAAAATTAAAGGAAATCGTCTAGGACTTGGAACGAATCTATTTAGTAATAAAAAGACATTAAGTGAGAAATATGGTAGTTCTCATGTGAATGAAGAATTAAAGAAAAAATCTTCTTATTATGACTCTTGTATTAACTTTAATCAGTGCAAATAAAAAGATTTCTCATAAATTTGAGAAATCTTTTTTTAGTAATAAAATATACTCATATCTACTCTTCCGCTAATTCCTGGAACACTTCCGTCGCTTGTATATTGCCATCCTTCATAGGTTCCATCATACGTAATTTCATTTCCCCATTGTGCAACCCATCCAACGTGTGGTTTTAGGGAAGTTGGGAATCTTGTTTCAATAAAGTTTTTTGATGCATATATTTTTACATCTACTCCGGTGGCACTTTCTACTTTACCTGCAAATGCATTATACATTTGTTCATAAGTTTTTTTACTTATGCCATTACTATTTTCCCCAGTAGAAGAAATATACCAATCTTCTAAGTCATAGTAAATAGAGAAGATACTTGATGCTATTTTTGCTTGATTATTTTTAATAATATTAATTAAATTGTCAGCTTCCATACCTGCTTCTTTGGCATTTTCTGCATAACTAAATAAGTATACTGTATACGGAATTCCTA
>CALVRR010000011.1 GCA_944358705.1 uncultured Bacilli bacterium | reverse complement strand
TTTGCACCTGTTCTTTTTTCTATTTTAGGAAGAGTTCCCATTAATATTTGAATATTTTCTTCTCTCGTAGGTTCAGCAACTTCTACTTTTTGGAAACGTCTAACAAACGCTTTATCACGTAGAATATATCTTTCATATTCTTCGGTGGTGGTTGCTCCTATTACTTTGATATCACCACGGTCTAGGGCTGGCTTAAACATATTAGCAAAATCTAGTGCTTCTCCCTTGGTTCCCATTAGAGTATGAATCTCATCAATAAATAGGATTAGTTTTGATTTTGTCTTGATTTCATCAATTAGAGTTTGAATTTTTGCTTCTCCTGTTACTGGATCTACTCCAAGTAAGGCAGAAGTATTTACCTTAATTACTTGATATCCTTTTAAAACCTCTGGAACTAAACCTTTTTGAATTCGATAAGCTAGACCTTCTACGATGGCAGTTTTACCAACACCAGGTTTACCAATTAATACGGCTGATTTATCCGGAGTTAGTAATATTAAAATTAATTGTTTAATCTGTTCGTCACGCCCAATAGCTGGATTTGTGATATAATCTTTATTCTGAAAATTTTCTCCATAGTTTTCTAAGATACTAATTCTTTTCTTTTTAATATCAAAAGGTTCACTATTCATCAAGTTCTCATTCATATTGTAGCCTCCTTCTTTGTTAGAATTATTATAACATATCTTTAATCAATTATTTCAAAATCTAATATTAATGGAAAATGGTCGGATACTTCTGTTACTTCGACTTCAAAATTATTTACTTTTATTTTATCATTTATAAATATGTAATCATCAATCTTATTTCCTATTTCTAGTCCATCTTTTACCTGTGGTCTGGTTGATGGGATGTTATATTTTTCTATTAGATTCGTAAACTTTTTATTTAGTAGTTGTATACTTTCACTTTGCGGATTTAAATTAAAATCCCCTACAACAATTGTTGGAACAGTATTTTTTTCTACTAGGGATAATAAATACTCACATTCTTTTTTTGTTCTTTCGTCCCCTACTTTACCTTCATTCCAGATACCATGAATATTTAATAGTTGCAATTTTTTATTATTTATTTCTAATATTGCTAGTTCTACTGCTCGTGCATGATCTGTTTTTTTAAAGTCTGTTATATCTTTATAAATTTGATAACTTTTATAAAAAAATTGATTACTTGCTTCTACTATGGGATATTTTGAAATAATTTCATTTCCTTGTTCTGCCATTCCTCCGAAATCTTTGGTGATTGTCCCATTTTTTATATGTTTATCGGCTACCCATAATGGTCCAAAGAAACTATGATGATGCGTATCTTTTAAGCTTTCTTTTATAATTTTACTGTTATTATATCTATCGTATACCGTTTCCTCTATCCCACGCATCACTTCTTGTAAAGTGATAATGTCAGCATTTTTTTCTTTTAGAAATGAAATTACTTTGTCATTATTATCTAGTTTTATCCCTATATTTAAATCTACTAATCTCATTCTTTCTTCTCCTTTACCTCCTGTTTTTGTAAATTCCAATTTTTGTCATATTCAAAGAATGCATCTAATTTCTTTCCTTTTAGAACTAGTGGCAACCAATATTTATCATCACTAAACATTTCCTCCCAGGGTAAATTATTTATAGAAAACCATTTTGGTTGCATTTCTTCGCTTTCTTTTGGAACTCCTTGCCATTTTGTTGCGATATAAAGATGCATATCGTTCGTTGTTAGCTCTTCTTTGATGTATTCTACAAATCTTATGATACCTATTTTTTCATATTCGATTGGTGTTACTGAAATTTCTTCCTGTGTTTCCCTAATCATCGCTTCTTCTGGAGTTTCCTTTTCTTCTACTTTCCCACCGACTCCATTCCATTTTCCGAATCCAAAGCCACGTTTCTTTCTAGCTAGTAATATTTTATTATCTTTTCTTAATATTAATAATGTTGTCTGTAATTTTTTCATAGTCCTACTCCAACCCTTGAATATATAGAATATCTTCTATCGATTTATCCATATTAAATCTTCCATTTCCTACGGGATAAAAAACAGAATAATATTCATGACCATCTTTTAAAAATTTCTTTTTTCTGACTTCGGATACTTTGATTTTTTCATTTAAAACAATCGAAGATACTTGGTTTCCAAATAGGATGATTCTTTTGGGATTTATGATATTCATTTCTTTTTTAAATAATTTTAAATAGTTTTTAAATACTTCATCTTTTAGAGGTCTAGCATCCACCTGCGTACACTTGGCAAGATTTGTAATATAAACATTATGTTCTTCTATATTTTGATAAACTTTTTCACTAAATTCTTTTGTCCAATCTTTTTTCTTTTTCTTTTGTATTTCTTCGAAAATATCATCATCGATTAGGTTTAATTCATGAAATAACTTCCAAACAATTTTTGTTCCAAGCCATGGATATCTTGGTCCATCCCAGGATTTTTCTGCGGCGATATTTCCTGCCGTTGGATTCATGAAGACAAAACATAGATTCGGATTTTCTTTCTTTCCTCCAAAGTATATGGAATTTAGTGATTTATCCCCATATTTCTTTTGCAGTTTATCATATTTTTCATATAATTCCTCTATCATAATTTTCCTACTTTCTCTCTTTTATCGGTCCGCATATTTTTTCATAAGTTGTTTTCATATACTTTTTATTTAAAATATATTTTTCTCCATACTTGGCTAAATCCGTTAATACATATTCAAAAAACTCTTTCGTTTTTTCGTGTACTGGGGAAAAATTAATATGGTCATACCAATATTGTAATGGCTTGGTCTGATCAAAATTCTCTTTTTTATAGGTTTTTCCAGCGGCTATTCTATCACAAATACTTTCTACTACATATGGATATGGCATCATAACTGGACCATTATAATCTACCCAGTATTCTGGATGATGAGGATTATGTCCTTTATGATGGAGCCAAGCTACGCTTTTGCCTGTTTTTTTTCTACACTCTGCAATTGGAGAGTGAACTCCTACATAATATTTCGCCCCTTCCCAAAATTCGGTAGGTGAATATTTTGATAAATCATGGGTTATTCCTCGCCATGGAAGACCACAACGAAAACACATATTCATTACTTTTAGACGATGGCTAGTTATCGTTTTAAAATGTCCTATTATATGCATATTTTTTTCCTACTTTCACATCCAATAGTATAGCAAAAATCCCTTTTTTAGTAAACTATCACAAAAAAAGCATGAGTTTTCATGCTAATTTTTCTTATATTCTTTATAGACATCGTATTGTGGATTTTCCTTGTATTCTTTTTTGATTGCTTTTTTGATATCTTCTTTCATATCCTCAGAAAAACCACTAAATACTTGATCTCCAATTATTAAGCAAGGAATCCCTTTTACTTCTTTTCCAAGCTCTTCTGTTAATTCTGTCATTAATTTATTGTTGTCTTCATTGTACCAAACTTCTAAGGTATACAAATCAAAATATTTATCATAGTCTTCTGTTAAGGAATTTAAAAAGCTAATCAAGGCTTCACAATGCTCACATCCATCTCCCCAGAAGAAATAAATATTTAATTTTTCTTTATCATATTTTATGTCACTCGTGGTTTGTTTTTTTAGAGTTCTTGTTACATTCCCTCTTTGTAAGTAGGCAATTCCTATTAAAGCTATTAGAACAACTGCTATTATACATATACAAATAATTATTAATTTACTTTCTTTTTTACTTTCGTTATTCATTTTATTACTACCCTTCTATGTATTTATTCGTCTTGTATATTGTATCATTAATTTGTATATAAAGAGAATATCTTCCTGATAAATTTTCTTTGTTTATATATTTAGTAACTACAATTCCATTTTTATTTTCTTCTTCGGTAAAGATATCTACACACATAGCGGTATAAGGTCGTTTACTGATTGGAATTTCATATTCTTTTATTTTACCATTTTGATAAAGAATGGCTTTTACTTCAACGCCTCGTTTAAATCTACCTTTTATTTCTATTCTATCCTCTTCATTTTTTATCTTTATGTCATGACTTTTATATTCTTTATCTATTTCTTTGGCATTTGTTATAAAACCGAATCTTGTTTTATCTACTTTGGTTTCTCCTAAACTCCCTTTTACTTCTGCTTCTTTTCGTTCATAAGTATCTGTGCTATATAAAGACATTTTTTCTACTCGGTAGTTATTGTTTGGAAGTTTTATTTCAAAAACCACTTCATTATCTAGTATTTCTACTGTATCACTTACTAATTCGTCAGCTCCACCAAGTCCTGCTGGTTGATTTGAGTTTTTTCCATCTACATAAACAATACCACCTGAGTGAACGATATAATGATCTTTTTCTAAATAATCTACATCTGAAATATATGGAGAATAAAATTCACTACCTCTTTCTTTTCCATATTCCCATATTTGTTCAATCGTCATTTTTTTAGTATCGATTTTATACATAACCCCTCTGGAATAACTGTCTTCCGCATCTACATATTCTTTTTTTTCTTTGGATTTATTATTTCCATTATCGAAGATAAATACATAACCTTCTGGAGTAATCATTGCGGCATGCTGACTCCATTGCCATTCAAAATCATCTCCTACTGGTGTAAAGAAATATTTTTGATATTCTTCACTCCAATTCGTAGGATCTCCGATAATCCAATTTAGTTTTTCTGTATCGTAATTAATATTAATTACAGCATCTTGGTGTCTACCAGATAAAGTAATGGAATTGGTCTTTTCATCGTACCAAACAGAATTGTTATGGAACCAGTCATAATCTACCCAGTTTTCACTTTTTCCATCTTCCATGTTTAAAATATCTTTTAAGTCGATACTTTTTACAATATTTCCTGTCTTTCTATCTAATTCTACAATATAATCTTCTACCGTTCCTTCGCCACTATTGAAGTTATCACTAGCCACTAATAAATTACCATTTGGCATTTCATAGTAATCATGATGATATCCTCCAGGTAGACTATATTCTACATAGATTTTACCTAACATATCCATTTCATATAAACCGGTTAGATAGTATGGACTATTTACTAGTCGTTCGGTACTTACTAATAAATGACCATTTTCTAATCTATCTATTTTCCAAGTTGCATCATTTGTTAAATACCAGCGAACATCTCCATTGGTATCATAAGCACAAGTATATCCACTACTAGATGGCGTAAAGAAATATAAGTCATTCGTTAATTTTGATTCTTCTTTTTCTACGGAAGTTGGTAAAACAAAATCCTCTGGAAGTTCTTTTGTTTTAATCTTTAGTTCTTTTTTCTCCTTTCCACATTCGATTATTACTTTATTTTCTTTTCCAGCATACAAACCATAGACTGGAATATAATGAACTTTTTCTTTTTCAAACTCATGCGTATAAGTTGTTAAATCATCTTCTCCTTCAATCGTTACTTTTACTTTTTCTTTTTTTTCTGTTTCAAAAATAACTAAGGCTGTTAATGGAGAATTATTATATGGATCTACAATGATATTTGAATTTTCTAAGGTATATCCTTCGCTTGTAAATTCTTTTTCTAGTTCTTGTTGTTCTGCTCTTAGACTTTTTGTTACTGCTAATTTCTCTTTTTCTGTGGATAAATTATTTAACACCAATAACATTCCAATAACAACTATCAATACTATTGCTATTATAGTTAATATTATTTTTTTTGATTTGTTTTTTTTCTGTTTCTTTTTAGTCATACTTTTTCTCTCCTTTTTTTTAGTATACAAAAAAATTCTCTAAAAAAAAAATAAACGCCACGTTTAATTAGGTAAACGCTACGTTTAGTTACAACTTCCTGTCAATTGTAAAGGGATTTTATAAGTAGTTACTTTGTTATTGGTATCTAATAAATTGATACTAATATATAAGTTGCTATTTTTTATGTTGTGATTGGTACAAGAAAAGTTTTCTACTTTAAATTCGGTTTCTTTTAATAACTCAGATAGTGTCTTAGGACTTTGTTTTTCTTCTTTTAATGATCCACACTGGGATACTTTTTCTTCTAAATTATCGTGACTTTCATAAAGAATACATTCCATTCCCACATATTTTTCTTCTTTTTCTCCTTCTAGGTATTCAATTTGTGATATATAGATGGAATTCTTTGCTTTCGAATAAGCGGCTACTCCACTAACATTAAATTCTTTGCTTGCTGAAGTTACATCTGTGAAATTGTAATCTTTAGGGAATAAAAAGGAATATATTGTGATTATTAATATTAAAAATAATAACAATATAATTATTATATATTTTTTGGATATTTTTCTTTTTTGATTTTTTCCTTTTAAAATACTGTTAATATCTATATTAAATTCCGTACTTATCTTTTGTAATATTTCAATATCTGGTATTCCCCTACCATTTTCCCATTTCGATACTGCTTGTGCAGTAACATTTAATCTGTCAGCAAATTCTTTTTGTGTCATTTGATTTTTTTTTCGTAAATCTAAAATAAATTTTCCTATTTTCTCTTGATCCATACTGCACAAACTCCTTCTTTATTATTATAACTTTTTTTCTTTTCTTTTTGTAGATTTTTAAATAAAATTTCACAATAAAAAGGCTTATTAAGCCTTCTTTTCATGAATTTGAATAGGATCTACATGAATCACGGTTAAAAATACTTCTGGAATTTTTTCTGTGATTTCTTTTTCTAAGTGATTGGCAATTTTATGACTTTCAAATGTTTTTAGATTTCCATCTACTTGAATAGTAAAAAATATTTGATATTGATATCCTACCGGTGCTGAATGAAAATCTTTGATTCCTTTTACGGTATCATGGTCTTTTATAATTTCATATACTAGTTCTTTTGTTTTATTATCAATGGATTTATCCATTAATACATCATAGCTTTCTTTAAAAATAGTAATTCCTGTTATCATAATCCAAATGGAAATTCCTATACCTACGATGCCATCGACAAAATAAATTCCTTGACTTCCTAATACTATGGCAACTAAGTTTAGTGTTGTTACAATACAGTCATTTCTATGATCTTTGCAGTTTGCTTTCATTAGTAAATTATTATACTTTTTGGCGATGTTTCTGGTATATAAGTATAAAGCCAATTTGGTTATTATGGTAATAATACATATGATGATTAACCAGGCAGAGAATGTAAATTGTTGTTTTGTCAATAATGATTTTAGGGAATCAGCAGCAACGGTTAATCCCATTACTATCATTGCAATACTAATTAATAGAGAATAAATATATTCTGCTTTTCCATGTCCTAAGTTGTGGTCTTCATCAGATGGTTTTGAGGCAATTTTATTTCCAATTAAAGTCATGAATGACGAGAAGATATCTCCGGCACTATTGGTCGCATCTGCTATCATCGATCTACTATTTGTAAGAAACCCGATGGTTGCTTTTAATAGTAATAATATAATATTACCAATAATTCCTAAAATACTAGCCTTTTTCGCTTTTTTAAATCGTTCCATTTTACACATCCTTTTCGCTTGTTACATTATACTACGTTTTTTGATGTTTTCCTAGACTATACTTTCTTCTTTTCTACTCCTTTTTCTACCCTTTGGTTCATTCCTTTATATAAAGTGCTATTTCTGTAATTTTTATCTTCGGTTACTTCTTGTTTTACCTTAATAAATGTTGGAATACTAATTTTATCTTCTCTTGTGGTTGGTTCTATTTCTAACATTTGTAATCCATTTTCAAAAATATCTAATCTAAAATATTGATTTTCATATTCAAAACAATATCTTGTTTTCTTAATTGGTGCTTCTCCTGATATATTTCCATAATATTCTTCTTCACTAATATTTCTTCTAGTTGTAATTCTTTCATTATTGATATCTGTGTCCATTTTTGTAATTAATGTGTATTTTTCTTCTTCCTCTTTTCCTGTTTTCCTGTAAATATATTCTATATTTCCACTTTCTATCATATATTGTTCGATAGATAATTTTACTAATTTTACTTCATCTATTTTCGATAAGTCCACTTTATCTATAAGATATTTTCTTTGAATTTGAATTGGGTATGGTTTTTCTAGGCTATGATATATTTCTTTTACTACTTGATTAATTTTTTCTTCGAATGAACTTTCATTTCCAATAATTTTTAAATTTTCATGACCTAGCCATCCTTCTAAGGTCTTTTTGTCTTTTTCTCTTGCTTCTTCGGCAGTTTCTGTTCTTGCGTTATTATTATCTAACGTATAAAATTCTTCTTTTCCTAAGGCTGCTGTTCTTAGGTGAAGAACTAAATCGTAACGATTCATTAAGTCAAATTCTTTTTTCGAAAAGTCTTTTAATAAATTTTGCCACTCTTTTTTAGTAACATAGGCTTTATCATCTAATATTCCTCTGTCACATAAAATAATCGTTGGATAATTATTTTTACTAGCTACTTCTTCGGCAATATTTTCTAGACTCATTTGTAAAGTAATTACCTGTTTTTGAAATTCTACTATGTCTGTTGCAAAATTACCAAATGGTCTTATTCCACTATTAATTAGTATTGTTGCAGCTTCTGGTACGATTAATACTTGATATCCTTTTTCTGTAAACTCTTTTTCTATTTCTTGGATGGCTGTTGTTTTTCCAGCACAAGGTCCTCCTGTTAAGACAATTTTTCTTTTGGCTTGATACATTTTTTCATCTTTCCTTTACTATATACTTTTTTAAAGAAACATCCTCCACAGAGTGGTTGATATTCTATATTTTCTGTCGATCCATCAATTACTACTTCTTCCCCTTCCATCGTAAATTCTCCATTTACTTTTCTAGCATTAAACTTTGCTGGTGCACCACACAAACACAAAGAATTGGTATCCATTTCTGTAATTTCATCCGCAAGAGCAATCAGTCTGGCTGCTCCGGAAAATAAATCACCTCGAAAGTTTCCCTTAAGTGCAAAGCAAGTGACTGGGATATTCATTTTTTTATTTATTTCCCATAGTTCGGTTGCTTGATGGGGACTTATAAATTGTGCTTCATCTACAATAATATGATTACAATTCCAGATTTGATTAAAATATTTTTTGGAGAGTAACTTTTCATTCGGTTTTAGTAAGATATCTACTGGAATATGTTCCCCTCTTCTATTTATAATTTCCTCTTCCCCCTTTTTATCTTTAGACGATTTTATCAATAAAACGGTTTGTCCATTTTCTTCCAAATCATGAATTTTCGAAAAAATTCTACTCGTCTTTCCTCCTTTCATAGCACTATAATAAAATATTAGTTTTTCTTGCATTTTTCTCCCCTCTTTTTACTGTTTCATTTTTACTTTAAACCTTAAATTTATAGATTTTGGCTTTTTTCTTTCCTACAAATTTTTCTTCTTCTTCCGTTGGAATAATCATATCTAGACTTAACATTTTCTTTCTGAAATTTCTTCTGTCTAGTTTTTTTCCTAAAATGCTTTCATAAACTTTTTGTAATTCTGGTAATGTAAATCCGTTCGGAAAAAATACTTTTAACAAGTCTGTTTTTAAGATTTCCTCTTTTAGTGTTTTGATTGCTTCTTCTATTATTTCGTTATGATCATAGGCAAGTTTTGGAATCGAGGTAATTTCAAACCATTCGGCATTACTGGTTTTTAATGTGTCTTTCGCAATTTCTACTTTACTTGCATCAATGATACCAATATAGCTAATTGCAATCATTCGCATGACAGGAGATCTATCTTTTTTGCCAAATACTTTCGAAAACTTCACTTCTATTTTTTTTAGTCCTGTTTTCTCATAGATTTCTCTATTTCTTCCATCTTCTAAATCTTCATCATTATAAAGTGCTCCACCGGTCAGGGCCCAGAAGTCTTTATATGGATTATTCTTTCTTTTTACCAAGAGAACTTTTAAAACACCTTTATCGACTGTGAAAATAGAGGTGATTACATGAATTCCTTGATGTAAGTACCTTGGATTATTTACTTCCACTTTCTCGTCACTCCTTTCTACATTTTGATTATATGCGTACTTTAGTACACTTGTCAATTCTTTTTCGCAAAAAAAAGAAAGAGTTTTTCCTCTTCCTTTTCAAATCAACCTTTTGTTTTTTTACTTGTCATACTTTTACATTATGCTTTACATAAATTGGTCATGGTATTCTGGATGTTTATCCATCCAATGTTTGGCATAACTACAGCTGGCGGTTGCTTTTTTGTTTTCTTTTTTTAATTTTTGAAATAAATGTTCCATTAAGTCTGAAGCGATATGTCTTCCCTGATAATCTGGGTCTACATAAGTATGATAAATATCTATTGTTGATTCGTCTATATTTTCATACTCTACTACACCAATTTCTTCTCCTTCTTTTTCATAGATAATCTTATTTTCTTTTTCTATCATTTTTTCACTCCTTTTTTCTTATTTTTTGGTTATTTTTTCTAAACTTTGCTCTAGTAAAAATTGATTTAAATTTGTTGTTATTTTTTCTTTCGAAAAAGATTGAAGATAATCTTTCCACTTTGTATCGTTCAACTCTGTTATTCCTGTTTCTAGTAAATCTTGCATAATTGTTTTATCGGCTAATTTCTCGCTAGGCCAAGTTTCTAATTTTAATAATTTTGCATCATTTTTCTTTATAAATTGGACATAACTTGGATCAATTAATACTCTTTTTGTTTCCTGCTTGCTTTTATATTCTGAAATAAGTACCACGTGATCGATTCCCGTCAATTCTTGTAAATCTATCCAGTGGGTTTTGATTCCATAATCTTTTAGTCGTTCACTAATATTGGTTGCTAAAATTTTACAAAAGCCTTCTAAATCTTTTGATATTCCTTTTATCAGTTTTTTTTCTTCTAATACCACCTTTTTAATTATTGTTTCTATATTTGTATTATCTTCCTTTTTTATGTTTAAAATTGAGTTGTAAAAATCATATAAATTTTGCATAACTCTTTCCTCTTTTTCTATAGTTTTCTTTCATTTTTGCCTAACTATTTTACTTCTTATAAATCATATGGTTATCTTCTTCTGTTTTCCCTATTCCAGCTTGTACGAATCCTACTTTTTCATAACAATGAATCGCTTTTTTGTTGGTTTTATATACATTTAGTTCAAAACCATCTAGTCCTATTTCTTCCTGTCCATATTTGATTATTGCCTTCATTGCTTCTGTTCCAAAGCTTTTGCTTTGTTTCTTAGGAGTTATACTTATTCCAATTTCTCCAATATTGTTTTTAATATGCATTATTTCAACGTTACCAATATATTCTCCTGTTTTCCTCTCTATCATAGAAAATATTAATTTCTTTTTTTCTAGATTTTCGTTTACCCAGGCTAATTCCTCTTCATACGTGTATGTTCTTGGGTTATGACTAATTTTGTTCGCTACTTCTGGATGGTTGACCATCTCTAAATAGTCCTCGATTAGTGATTTATTTAAATTTATATAGTCAATATTTTCTGATTCAAATATTCTTTCATACTTTTCCATTATTATCTCTCCTTTTTTAGTATATCATATTTCTTTTTCTATAAATTAAAAAGTACAGAAAATACCATTTCTAGTAATTCTGTACTTTGAACTTATTATTTCTTATACAAGCTCACCATAACTTTTTCTTATCATCTTTTTTACTTGTGGATTTTCCTTTTTACTTTCTCTTGTAATCATATAATTAGCAATTAATAAAGCTTCTCCTTTATAGTCTACTACAAAGTCTGTCAAACCGATTTCCTTTTGTAATTTTTCATTTGCTTGATGATTATTTTTATGTTGATTTACCATATGAATACAACTATGAAATGTGGTAAGTCCGATATCATATTCATTTCTTGCAATATCAAAGTAAAATTGTGAATAATTATTTGCCATGGTGGACATTAAATCTACATAGTCTTGTTCTGTTTTTATTTGTTGTAATTCATCCATTGCTCTTATAATTACATTTTTATAAAAATAAGTTCCTGTTTCCGTCATTGGATATCCTAAGTTTTCTAATATACTTAACGTATTTATTTCTTTTTGTTCTTCTTCGGTTAAATCCAATGGGGTTATCCTACCTTCTTTACAGTCCTTATATTTTGCAACCATAAAATCATAAGTTTCTGGAAAATTATTTACTAGAAATACACCATTATTTTCTTGTATTTTATTTTGCACTTTCATCTCTCCTTTTATTTTACTTTATGCTTTGCAAAATAAAAAAGCACAAAGTCTACTGCATATTGCTTCGCGACTCCGTACTTACTGCTTGTTCGTGTAGGTTAATTACCCGAGATAGCTCACAAAATTGTTTATATCTCCTCGCTTGCCTATTTATTATAGTATAGTTTCTTTTAAATGTCAAATACTATTTTTTTATTTGATATGATAGGGAGTATTCTGTGATTGTGTGGTTTTTATTAAATATTTTACTATTCTTTGGTTTTCTTCTTTTGATATTTCTGTACCAAGAGAAAGACCTTTTTCCTCTAGAAATTGTTGATAAGTATGAAATGTAGTTTCCCCCACACCTCTTTCTTTTCTTACTTCATAATCTTTTAATTGAATAAAATGTGCAAGGCATAATAATATTTGACCTGGACGTTGTTCTGTTCTTTCTACTGCAAAATTTGCATCTATTTCACTTCGTTTCCATAAGAAATTTCGGTAAAGTACATTTTTTAATGGATAGGTCGCAGAATGAGGTCCCATTTGTTTAATTTCGTCAAAGTAATCTACCATTGGCTTTAATAATATTTCTTTTTTACTTTCTAATAATGGATCTATAAATATCTTTTCTTCGGATGTTATTTTTCCTTTTAATCTAGTCGTTAAATAATCTCTTAGTCTTATAAGATCTTCTAAATTATTTCCTTTTTCCTCTTTTTTTATTAATTCCATAATATTTTCAAATTCTTCTTGTGTCATAGTTATCCCCCCTTTTAAATTCGTTACGTCTATAAATTTTGTTCTATTTTTTTCATTATTTTTCCAATGTTATCATAAAATACTAAGTTGCACATTTTATCATAAGGTGTTTTCTCTTTGTTAATTAAAACGATATTTTTTCCGCGAAAATATTGAATTAGTCCAGCCGCCGGATAAACATTTAGAGAAGTTCCTCCAATAATTAATAAATCAGCGGTACTTATTTCTTTTATTGCTTGTTGTAGAGTTTCTTGATTTAGAGATTCTTCATATAAAACAACCTCTGGTTTAATGATTCCTCCACAACTACATTTTGGAACATCCGTTGATGAAAATACAGTTTCTGCCTCATAAGATTTATGACATTTCATACAATAATTTCTCCATACGGAACCATGTAACTCTAATACATTTTTGCTTCCTGCCATTTGATGAAAGCCATCAATATTTTGAGTAATTATTGAACTTAGTAGCCCTTTTTCTTCTAATTTAGCTAAAATGATATGGGTAATATTCGGTTTATAGTTTAGACTATTTAATTTATCCCTATAAAATTTATAAAATTCTTTTGTGTTTTCTAAGAAGAAATGATGTGATAGCATTTCTTCTGGAGGATAGCTGTATTTTTCATGATAAAGACCATCTTTACTACGAAAATCTTTTAGACCACTTTCTGTGGATACTCCGGCACCTCCAAAGAATACTGTTTTTTTGGATGTTTTTATTAATGTTACTAATTCTTTTATTTTATCCATATTTTATTTTTTCTCCCTTGGTTTTCCTTGATATGGACTTTTTATATCAAACTCTGTATCTCGGTGAACATTTACGGATACTCCTAACTCTTCCATTACCTTGTGCACTTGGAATGGTGTTAAATTTCGTCTATCATTTCCGTTATTAATCATTAAAATCATTTTATCTTCTAGAGCAATTACTCCTAATATTTTTCTTCCATCGATACTATAACTAGAAAGATTGGTATTATCACTATAATTTAGACTTAAAAAACCTTGTAGTAAAGGATAGTAATCACAGGTAGTATTTCCCATTTTTATACTTTCATTTAATGCATCTCTTAATACATATTCTTCCCTAGCAAACAAAATCTCTGGTATATTTTCCTCTTGTACTTCTTCTTGTTGTAAAAGATCATCCTCACTTAATAAATCTTGCCTTGGAATTTTCGCAAAAGATACTTCATGATAATTTAAGCCTTTTTGTTCTAAATATTTTCTTATTTGGTCTGGTTTAGCAGTACCATCTTTCATTAATAATATTAGTGCATCATTACCATTTCCGGCATCATAATAAAGAGAGGTATCAAAATTTCTTTTTACCCTTTTTCCATTTAATTCAAAATTACATTCTAAGTTAGTAAAAAGAATTAAATCTCCTGTATCTGTTTTTACATTTTCTAAGGCAGTGTATAATTCTTTGGGATATTTTTGAATTGCCCAGACATCTAAGTTCCTATTCATTCAATCACTTTCTTTTCTATTTTTTGTTTTTATGTTTTAAAGCTGCTACTAAAAGTTTAGGATAGTCATAATTATCACTTTCTTTTTGTAGCATTTCAGATGTTGCTTGATAGATGATTTCTCCCTGTTCTATTAGCTCACCAGTACCATCAAAAAACATGGCATTACAAGCAGGATCTACAATAATATCGTCTTTCTTTGCATAAGCATGGTAATGTCCTCCAATAAAGACATTAGGTAAATAACTTACTATCGCTTGATACTCTGGATTTTGTTCTATAAATTCTGTTGTTCTATCAAAGCACATTCCTGTTAATGTCTTTTTAAAGATATATCTAGATTTCGTACTTGCAAAATAATCACTGGCTTTTCTTAATGAAATTCTTCCTAGTGAGGTTCTATATTATATTTTTTATTTTCTTCTTTTATGTCATTAACAAATGGCATTCTTTTTAATTCATTTGTATTTTCATCTTCTAAAAAACGATATAACATTTCGTGAAGAGCACTTTTTTCTTTAAAATTCTTTTGCTTTAAGAGTAATGAGATTTCCATTCTATGACTTTGATATAAATTGGGATAATTTTCAAAAAAAGTATCTACAAGATTTGCTGTTTCCTCAAAACTTAACCTGTTATTCTTGGCAAGCCACTTAAAATATATCAAGCATTCTCTCAGTCTATCTCTATCCGCAATTATTTCTCTATCTTCTAAATCTAATTCTTCTTCAATCCACTTTTCCATATATACCCCTTCTCAGGTTGTATATTATATCATATTTTCTTTTTAACGTCAATTTTAGGGGCTTTTAACTTATCTATTTTCGATTCTATAAATCCTAATATTTCTTTTTGTTCTTGTGCCATGATATTATCTTCTTCCTCTTTGGTTAATTCTGCTTTATATTTATTCAATTCTTCAAGCCATTGGATTGATGCTAGAGGATAGCCTTCATTTACTTTGTCACACCTAGTGTTACTAAAACATCTAGTACTTTTAGTTTCAAATGATTCTATTTTTTCATCGGTTGCGATAGCAATTCCCTTTTGGAAATAGCCACTTAGTTTTCCTGCTTTTCCATATTGGTTTACTAAGCTCGTATAATGTTCAATCATTTCTTCATCGTTTAGTCTTTTACCGTTTACTCTTCTTACATTTGTTTTTGGTTGTAAATTTTCTGGGACATTTTCTAAGAATAGCGCATCATCTAAAGCTATCGTTGGTAATTTACTTATTTCGTGATATGCTTTTGCCTTAATTATGGCGTTTTCCACTGGACTTTTTCCGGTTTCTTCTACATCGGTTGTAATTTCTAAATCTTTTAACGTTACTATTTCATATCCTCTTTCTTCTAATCTAGTTGCATATGCTTTTATTTTTGCTGGATTTGTTGTTGCAAATAAAACTTTCATTGTTCCACCGTCCTATATTTCTTTTATCTTTTTCTTCCTTTTTGGTCATTTACATAATCATTATATTCATCCATTATTCTAAAGCCAGTTTTAGAAGAAAGTATACCTGTATCGATACCGTCTAAAGTACCATATTTTTCAAGCATAGTAGAAAACATCATATTTTTAACATTTGTCTTTGTTTCTTCGTCTTGCCAATTATTTACTTCGTCTACTCTTTGTAAGCAGCAAGCAATTTGTAGGCCACGAATTTGGTCAGCAAAAAAAGGATATTTACCATTTCTTTTTAGTTCTTCTTCTAATTCGTCCGCTACGACAAAGATATCAGTAATTTTATCATTTTCTTTAAAGTTTTTAGCAGAAACTCCATTACTTACATCTCTTCTATAAAAATAATTAGCTGTTGGCTTACTTATCACGGTATTTGCTTCCATAAATCTTGAATAACTAAAAGCAATATCTTCCCAAGCACTAACATCTAAGAATTTATAATTTTTTACAGTATCTTTTCTAAATAGTTTATTACATAGTGATGGACTTTCGAAAAAAACTTGATCTGGATTATCCATAGGATGAATTATTGTTGTAGATTGTTTACCTATGAATGTTAAATCTTTTTTGCGATATTCATTACCTTTCACAAAACTTAATCCTGTTACTATCAGTTCTGGCATATTATTATCTACTGCTGCTTGATACAATTCTTCATACATTCCAGGATTTACATAATCGTCACTATCTAAAAAGGCGATATAGTCTCCTTCTGCTAGTTCTATCCCTCTATTTCTCGTTTCACTTTGCCCTAAGTTTCTTTCATTTCTATATACCTTTACATTAGGATATTTCTTTTGATACTCTGCTTCTATCTCTGGACTGTTATCAGTTGAAGCATCATCGATTACAATTATTTCAATATCCTTTTCTGTTTGCTCTACTAAAGAGTCTAAGCAATCTCTTAATTCTTGTTCAGAATTATATACCGGTACAATTACACTTACTTTTGGCATTTAATTCACTTCCTTAAAATATTCTAGCATAGCTTTATTCATTTTTTTACTACAATTTAAATCTGGCCTTACTACATTAAAGCAATGATATAATTTTCCTTCTTCTTTCTTTTTACAATAATAACTCTCATGCGGATGATTTATCGTTGTTAACCAAGAATCAAACTCTTTACAATTCATATAATTTACATCTTCTTCAGCACTCATAATATAAATAGGTGGCATATCTTTATTCCACAATTTCTTTATATCTATGTAACTTTCTATTTCTTCACAATTATTTAGAAGCATTCTTCTATTTTCTTTATTAAATGCTCTCATTGTTGTTGGAAACATATTGATTGATGCTTGTGTTCCTGTTAATCCTAAGGCTTTTATTTTTACTTTTGGCACAGACACTTCATAAGCCTTTTGCATGTCTTCATTATTCCATAGTAGACTAATTAATAAAACAAGATCCGATCCAGAAGAATCCCCTGTCAAAAAGAACTCGTCTTTTTTATATTTTTGTGTGATATAAGTAATTGCTTGTAGGGTGTCTTGTACTTGCTTTTTTAAATTTGCCTCTGGTAAATAATGATAATTAATGGTTGTGACCTGATATTTTTGTTTGGCTAAAAAAGCTCCATAATATTTATTTACCTGTTTATCTCCTCCAGAAAAAGCTCCTCCATGAATATTAATAATTAATGGAAGATTTTCCTTCTTTGACTCACATTTTTCATAAATATAATCATAGGTTAATAATGGATCATTTTCTTCTTTATATGGAAGATTTTCTTCTATCATAACATCTTTATCCCAGGTCATATTTTCTTGCTTTTTATCTATATCTTTTAATTGATTATCATATATTTTAAATATTATTTTATTTATTAAACTCATTTTTCTTCTCCTCTGATATTACTTTCTTATTATACCATAATTTTATCAAATATATTGTATTATACTATAGACAAAAAAAATCTCAATAATTATTCTTAAAAGTCTTGGCTATTTCATATCTTTTTATTAATTGATTTACTCTTTTTTCAGCATCTTCTTTTTGTTCTCCATAAATACTTTCTGTTAATTCCTCTAAAGCCCTTTGTTTTTTATCTTCTTTTTTTACTTTTTGCTCGTTGGATAGTTTTATCTTTCATTATAAGATATTACTTCTTCCATTATTTCCTTTGTGGTAGGTAATAATATCTTTGGAAGTATTTCTGAAACTTCGGTCTTTGATAACGACAGTATCCCATATGATGAATTCTTAATGCCTTACCTCTTATTTTTTCTTTTCAAATTCATATAATTTATTTGGTTGATATTTTCCTTTATCATCATAGAAAGAATAATATTTTATTTTTTTTGTATCTATATCTATTCCTACATAACCAAAATTTATTTTATGATGACTATCGTATAGTTTTGCGATTTGTATTATTTGATTCATCTTTTCACCTTATTTTTGATTTGAACTTATTATACTAAAAGCGATAGAAAAACGTATGTTTTTCATACGTTTTTCTTAGATAATATCTTCTGTTATTTCTTCCGTTTTAAATATTTTATCTAGTTTTTCTTTTATTTCTTGTTTGTTAAATGGTTTGGCAATATAATCTACAAAACCTTCTTCTAAATATTTTTCTTTGGCTCCTGCAATAGCATCGGCTGTTAAAGCTATCGTTGGAGTGTTAAAATCTTCCTTTTTCTTTAGTTCTGCTAAAGCACTTTCTCCACCCATATTTGGCATCATAATATCCATTAATATTAAATCGTATGTTTTTTCCTTTACTTTTTCTAAACATTGTAGTCCATCATAACATTCCTCGATTTCAAAATTAAACTCTTGTAAGGCTTTTCTTGCTACTTTAATATTTAATTTATTATCATCTACTATTAATACTTTTTTATTTCCATAAGAAATATTATTGATACGTAATTTGGTTGCGGTATTCATTAATTTTTCTTCTGTTCTTGGGGATGTTAATCTATTTATTTTTTGGGGGATTTGAACGACAAAGATAGAGCCTTGTCCAAACTGTGATTGAACATTAATTTTTCCACCCATCATATCTACTAGAGCTTTTGTAATCGCAAGACCTAATCCTGTTCCTTCCGTGGTAGTATTTTTTTCAATATCTAGTCTTTCAAATTTCGTAAATAATTTATTAATATTTTCTGCTTTAATTCCTCTACCGGTATCTTGGCATACAATAATTAAATTTGAAATATTCTTATTAGTATCGTTGATACATTTTATATTTAAATTAATTTTTCCATGATCGGTATATTTTATGGCATTGGTAAGTAAGTTGTTTATGATTTCTTTTACTTTTGATTTATCTCCTATTAATTCGTATGGAAGGTCATCAGCCATAGTTAAATTAAATACTACATCTTTTTCTCCAATACGAGTTTGAGTAATTTTACACATATTTTTTATTTCTTCTTTAAAATTGTAGGTGTTTTCTATGATTTCCATTTTGTTTGCTTCTATTTTATTAATATCTAATATATTACCAACAATTTCTAATAAGGTTTGACTTGCATTTATAATATCTTTGGAATTTTCCACTACCTCTTGTGGAAGTTTATCTTTATAAGTTAAATTATCTTCGGATAATCCTACAATGGCATTTAATGGAGTTCTAATTTCGTGGGACATACTAGATAAGAAATCTGATTTTGCACGATTTGCTCTTTCGGCTTGATCTTTCGCTAATTCCAATTGACCAATCATTTTTACGTCTGGATTTTCGATTGTAAAAAACATAATATAGTCAAAGAATGTTAAGGAAATAGAAATTACTATTAGATATGGATTTATAGAAAATAAAATCATTAATATGATTGCCATGAAAACAATACTAAGTATTGGAATATATCTTTTATCTGCTTTCTTTATATTAAATAATGCTGTTAATATTGCTGCTAATATATAAAATCCACAGACAATATAAGTAAAGGTAATTGCACTTCCTGCTACACTATAATTACCATTGATACTTATTACTTCTACATCTAAAAACATAATTATGATTGCTAATATGAAATCAAAAATTAAAAATCTATTTAAGATTTTATAATAGTCTTTTTCTTCTTTAAATTTATTGGTGATAAATAAGGTATATATCAAGATTCCATTTAAAAATACAATTAGTAAGCAAAAATCTATTTTATTTAAAAAACTTATTATTTCTATATATTCGTCTCCGTTTGATAGTACTGCTAACGATTGTAGAATAGTAACAATTATACTATCTACTGCACTAATTATTAACATTACCGAATACACTTTATTTTCTACTAATGGGAAACGTTTTTTTAAAAAATAAGCACAGCATAATAATATGGAAAAGAAAATTGAGCATGCTGGTAATAATATACCACTCATATCGCACCTCCTACTATTATTTTTATTATATCACAGTTTTTAAACAAAAGAAAAAGACTATAAATATTTTATAATCTTTTTTTAAAAACGATGTTGGAAATCATTTCTTTTTAATTCTTTTACGAATGGGATTCCAGGAGTTGCTTTTTCTATTGGTTCCCATACTAATAAAGGATCCTCTGGATTTCTTTTATCAGCACTAAATTCTATTTCTTCATCATATCTATCTGCTGTTTTAATTCTTTGTTTTATCTCCTCTTCCCAGGCATCGGTAGCATTGTCATAGCCTTGTAATAGTTCGCTTCGAGTCGTTACTCCATAATTTTCCATACATTTGTAATACCATGTTAACATAGTTTCTCTAACTTGTCTTATCTCTTCTTTAGGATTTTTTCCTTCGAAATAAATTGGGTCATCTATTACCGTATGAATTGGATTATCTTTTCCTTTTTTATGGGTATTGTTAATATAATGAACTATCGGTACAATAGGATAAAATGATCCATCCTCTTTTTGGGCGGTTCGATAAAACCCACTATAAAAATCTAGCATTTGACCATTTGGTTTTTTATGCCATACCCCTTCTGGATATATTATTAAATCCATACCTTTTTTTAAAATATATTGACATTTTTCAATCGATGCATGTTTACTGTCTTCTACTTTTCTATTTACTACCGCAACCCCATTTTTAATTGCTAATAAGCCATCCAATGTTCCATATAATTGTGGTAAGCTACCAAATAATATAAAAGCTCTTCTATTGGCTGCAAGAATGGTTCCTAAGACATCATCTTTAAAATGATGGTTGGATATAAATATCGTAGGTTCCTTTGGTAATTCTACTTTTCCTAAGGATGCTCTATCTCTATCTGGAAATGTTTTTGGATCATTTCTTAATAATTTATATCTATCTTCTATTATTTGTGGATTCTTTAAAAAATATTTCCCATATTGGGTTATAAGTGTATGGAAATTATCTCCTTTTTCAAAAGTAGAATCTGGTAGTACTACATCTACGTCGTGTTCTAGTAGATAAGCATAATTTTGGACTATATAATCGAACATAAAATTTGTTTTTTGTCCAGCTGTTAAATCTTCCTCTTTCGTAATTAGATTTTTGGCAATTAATTCATCTAAAATTTTTCTTGTCTTTTTTTGCATACGATACCCCTCTTTTATTTAATGTCGTATATTTTACTACAAAAACTTGATTTTGTCAATTTACATTGGTCTTTTCCTTTCCTCTATTATGTTTTACATAATAATATTTTGAGGTGAATTATTTGCGATAGCTATAGCATTTTTGGTCCATATATCTAATAGGCGTTCTATCGATTCTTTCGTATAGAAGGCATAAGGTGCCGTTGCCATAATATTTCCTTTGTAGTCATACATTTTCTTTCCGTCATCATAGATTTCAAAGGCATAACTAACCTTTCCTTCTTCGGCACGTTTTATTAATAATTCATGGTTATATATTTCTGTTGGATTATTAATAACATTAATTAATGCATTATTATTCATCTTATTTATTAAATCATCCGATATTAGTTTTTTTGTTTCTTCGTTCGTTGCGAATGTTGGAATAATAAAATCAGCAGTAGTAAATATGGTTTCTAAATCAACACTTTTATAGTTACAATCTTTTTTCGTTCGATTCCAATAAATTACATTCATCCCTAAACTACTTCCTAGTTCTGCAATTTTACTTCCTATGGTTCCTAGCCCTAGAATACCTAGTGTTTTATTTCTTATTTCTGTTGTTAACATGGATTTAGAATATTCCATTTTATAATCTTTTTTTAACTGCATTGGAAATTTTTTAGCTAAAGCCATCATAAGAAATATAGCGTATTCTGCTACAGAGTCTGTAGAATATTTAGGAACATTAGTAACTAGAATATTATTTTCTTTGCAATACTCTAAATCTATCCAGTCAAAGGCCGTGGTTGCTAAGCACACTCCCTTTAGATTTTTTATTTTACTTAAATGATTTGCATTAATATCCCAATTATACCAATCTGGATCTACTACTAATATTTTTTCTTCGTCCTCTTTTAAATAAGGTGCATTATCTAAATCAAAAAAGTCTTCTAGAAAAATGGTTTCTCCTACCGCTTGTAAATTTTTTATTTGTTCTTTCGTAAATCTATCTTTTTTATAGGTAATATATATTTTCATTCGTGTTTCTCCTTTTTATTATTTTACACTTTTAATATTAGATTCAACTCCCATGAAACTATGTTTTTTCAATTACTGAAGTTTATTTCCACTTTTCCATTCTTTATTCCAATCTACTTGGCAAAAACTTTTGTCTGTTTGTTTTATATTTCTGACATTGTTATCTCCTAACTGATGAGAAAAAGATAATTCGATTGAGGAAATTACAGTATCAACATATATTCCATTCATACTTGGATCGTGCATATTTTTCATATCATCTTTAACCAAATCACTATACCTTCCAATTTTTATTATATTAGTTCCATCCGTTATATAAATAAAACTGTTCCTTTCATCTTGAGTATCATTCTCCATTTCGCAAATTTTAAAATTATTTATACTATTATTATTGACACACTGAAGAGATAGAAACTTTAACATTATACTGTCTTGTTCTTTCTTAGAATATAATTCTTTTATTTCTGGTGCTATAGATTCCTCTAATGTGGATATATAAGGTGATAATAAATTTCTTAGATTCTCTGTTTTTTGTCTTAATTCTGGTGCTTTATTATTTATTTTACTAAAATATTCACAAGTACTTTTTATTAATTCAAAGTCATACTCTTCCATGCTTTCTAATCTTTTCGTTAAATAATCTAGTGTCATCTCACAAAGATGGTCCGTTTGTTCTTGAATACTGTTATTAAATATTTCATTTTTCGCTGTATAGTTTAAAACTCTTATATATTTTTTATCAAAATTTTCTACAACCCATTCTTGGACTTCTTTATCATACTCTTCTTTACTAACTTCTCCTTTTGCTACTTGATTATAATTCCATTTATAAATTTGTTGGTATATGTATTTTCTATTTTCCATAAATTTGTATTCTCTAGCAAGTGGAGAATACCCATGGTTTATTATTAAAATTGCACAGGAATCTATTAATGTTTTATATTCTTTTACATCTAACTTTTCTTCTAAAAGATTTTTTATTTTATTAAAAATAGATTTCTTTTTTTCCTTATCTTTTTCATACATCATTTGGGGAACTAATTTTCTTTCGCTTCCTAAGATAATCTTGAAAACATTGTAATATAGTTTTTCAAATAAGTAATTTTCTGCATGAAGAATATCTCCACGACACTTAACATTATATGTACTTGCATAATCGTATTGAAGCTCTCCATTTAATAAATCATCTTGGTAATCACTTACTACCGCTTCTTCCATTTTTTCAAAAAAATTTTCATGGATATCTCCATCCGATAAAAAATCTTCCGTATCTATATTTAATGTTCCCATGGCATGGCCTGGTTCATGAAATAGTGCGGTAATTATTCTATATCCCCATAATAAATTTCTGTTATATTCATTAACCGATATTTCCTTCTTTTTACGCCAAGTTCCTCCAGAGTTCGCTATAGTATTGATGAACACGTATTTCCAGTTTTTTAAAAACTCATCTGTTCTTTCTATTCCAAAATGATTTACCATGATTGGATATAATTTAATTAAATCTTCCGTAAAATAAGTTGGATAGTTTTTTTGATTGCATAATTCTTGTAATTTTTCTTTTTCCATTTTTCCTCTTCCTTTATCATTTACGTATAATTAAAATAATTTTTTATTTTCTCCTAATTCATTATACTACTTATTACTGCTATTTTCTAGTTTAGGAGTAATTGTTTTAGCTAATACTTTTTTTGGTTCTTTTTTACTTATTCTATTCCTATAACTTTCATATTCTTCCTTGGCTCTTTCATCTTGTTCTAAATAAGCACCAATTATTCCTTCCTGGGTTGTTGCGATATACCAGTCTTTGGTATAATAAGCTTCTTTCAACATGTGTCTATTCATTGGTACATATTCTTCTGATGTGGCATAATTAATTGCGTTTATTCTATTTATAGCATTTGTTTTATCTTGGTTTTCTTGATTGAGGCTAAAATCTATATATTGTACTTCTTCTCTAGGATCTATATAAGAAGTATCTGGATCTTTTGATTTTATATCTTTTAAGTCAAAATTATTATCCTTATAGACAATATCTAACTTTTTATGATACTCATCTGTATCTTTATATATTTCGTCTTGTTTTTCAAAAATTGTTGGTGTTGGAAATTCGTTAGGAAATGGGGTGGTTTTTGGTTTTAGATAGGCTTTTTCTCCAATACATACTAGATGGATTGGTTCTTTACTTTCTTTCGTTATTCTTACAATCTCATCCATTCCTTCTCTAAAAGTTTCAGCGATTCGATCTCTATTTTCTCTACTTTTATCAATACATTCAATACTGTTTGCTATTAAGACATTACCATTTCTTTTTAAAGGAGAAAAAGCAGCAAGGGATCCTTCTTCATTATAAATGAATAATATTCTTCCATTTCTACAAAGAGCAGCATGTAATAAGTGATTATGAGCAATATCTAAGGTTCTAATACAACAATTGGCTCTATATCCTAATTCAAAAATTCTATAATCATCTAGCCTCATCGTTTGATATTTATAACCATAATCTGTTCTTCCTTCTACATAGGGAATACTAGATTCTTTTCTTTGTTTCATCTTGCTATATATCTTGAGAATTTCTTTAAACACCTCACTGTTTGGATACCCCGTTTTATTTCCTAATGTAATATTCTCTAAAAAATCATTGTTATTTAATTCATAATTATCTGGAGTTATTTCTCCTAAATTAATACCATATTTTTCAGTATCTAATATTATTAAAACTTTTTTTAATGTGATATTATTATGACATTTTTCCAATATATAATCATAATTGTTATAAAGATAATACCAATATTTATATAATGCATTTTTTTGATCTTTTAACATATTTATAAAGTGATTTTCCATAGGTTTAGCAAACATGAAATTAATAAATCTTCTATCAATTACAGGTAGATATTTTTTTCCCTCTTTTCTCATTTCTACCCTACTTACATCTGTTTTTGATACATTATCTAAGAATATTTTATCAGATTTACCATCTGAGGATATTTTATCGTATTCCCCATATTTTTTATTTAATATTTCCAAACCTCTTTCATATCCAAAAATCAAATAAAACTTTATAGCTGTTCCATAGATTGCGGATAATTCATCTTGCGTGCTGTCTTTTAAAAAAGGAAGAAATTTATTTATATGTTTTACATTTATTTTCGCTAATTGGTCGGTTGTTATTCCATGAAGATAGTGTGTATTATGTAAAACTATATTAAATTTTAAATAAAATAGCAGTTTTCTATCTTTATCTATAGCATCTCTTTCCATAGATAAATAATCTATGTCATTATAACTCAATTGCTTGTTATTTAAATCTCTTTTTAGAGCTTCATAAACTTGATTCTTATCCACTTTACTTTCTTTCATAATTTGAACTAATATAAATTGTAGAAATTGTTCTTTTATCTCTTCCTCTTTGATTTCAAATAATAAAACATCCATTACTCTTCTTTTTAATTTTTCTCTAGGAATTGCTCTAGTATAATGCTTTTGTCTATATACTTCTATTAAAAACTCTTTGTGTTTTATCTTTTTAAATAACTTATCTATCGATAGTCCTTTTCCTATTAAATTATTTCTTATATATTCTTCTATTAAAGCATCATCATTTGTACTTGCTTTTAAATAATCTACAAGAAATCTTTCTTCACCATTTAATTGTTGTAAAACATTATCAGGTATTTTCGTTACATCACATTCACACAATACTCTTTCAATATTTTGATATTTTGTTCTAAAATCACGAGGTAGTAATAACTCTGGAGTATAACTATTTAATTTTATAATCAAAGCAAATTGTTTTTCTAATGGCAACTTATTAAATACTGTGCTATTCGTCATACCTTCAAATACTTTCAGTAAGTTATAGGGATAAAAGAATCTATTTTCTATTCTATTTTCCATCATTATGACACTTAAAAAATATTCGTTATGATATATTTGTTTGCGAATGGATTGCGATTTAATCTCTTTATTTAATTTTTCTAGAGCCCTTATTGTTTCTTTACTATAGATAAATTCCTCTGATGGTTTTGCATTTAAAATTAAAATTCTTTGAATATCATTATTTTCCCATAGTATATTCTGGATAAAGGCATTCGAATTTCTAAAAATATAATGAACCATGTCCTTATCTAAGGAAGAAATAAAATCTAGGATACTAGAGTCTATTACTGCTCTTAATTCTTGTTCTGTCATTTCATTTAGTTTGTTCATTAATTTTTTATTTTTGTAAAATTTTATATCTGTTAAATCATATCGTTCCATGGTAATCTCTCCTTGAATAGAACTTATTATACCATAAATCGATTCTTATTACTTTTTAAATTATAAAATTTAGTATAACTTACTAAGTTTGAATGGTTGAATTTTGATTTCTTTTAGCTTTTATTATTTAAGGCATTTATATATTTATCTAAGTATTTATTTCTATCTTTTGAATTATATTGCATAATAAATCTTGGATGTTCTAAGGCAATAATTTTATCAAAAAAATGATATTCTTCATTAATTTTTGTTAAGAATTTAAAATTTTCTCCACTTCCTATACAATAACATATTGATGTATCAATTCCAAGTGCAATTTGTTTCTTTAAAGAATCTACAATAAAATTGTGCGAAGCTTTTTCTAATTTTTTATTTTCATAATAATTTGCATTAACTAGATTTCCTTTTGAATTTACATTTACTATACCTAAGGGACATACAAAACTCATAAAAAAGTCTTTATAAAATCTTTGACAACCACCATATTGTTCCATCACATCATACAAAAAATTTGAAGATGATTTATTTATATAAAAGTTATCAATCATAATACCAGTTTCTTTATAAAGATGATTTGCATCTTCAAATGGAATACCTGTTGTCGCTGTACCTTTTCTCGCTGGTGAACTACCAAGTATTAAATATCTTTTATTATGGTCATTATAATATTTTTTATAAAAAGCATTTGTAATCTCTTTTATTTGTATTCTATTTTTACCGTTAAATGGATTACTAATACTATAATTATCAAATAATTCTAAAGATGTATTTGCTAACCATTCATTAAATTCTAATACATTATCTGAAAAAGTTTTTCTTTTAACCATATTATCCACTCTCTTTTTTACTTCCAATCTCTATTTAAATTTATTTTTTCTTTCTCTTTAAACGCTTCTAAAAGATCTATATTATATGAATTACATATTGCTAATAAATATATAAATATATCTGCTATTTCATGTTTTAGGCAAGATTCATACTCCTTTGTTATATCCATATCCATATTTTTTTCTGTTTTTCTAATTTCTTTTGCTAGTTCTCCGACCTCTTCTGTTAAATAACAAAATAATTCTAAAGGTGTATTGTTAAAACCATTTACTTCCATCATTTTAGTAATATATTTTTGGATTTCATTTAAATTACTATTGGCATTTATCTTATTAAATTCATTCACTAATAATTCTTTTTTCATTTTCACTTTCCTTTTCATATTTTTTTGTTTTCTTTCTAATTTTATTAACAATGCTAATAATTATATATATAACTTGATATAAGGGAATAAACCAAAAGAAAAATACTGTATATATAAAACAATTCTCAATACCTGCCATAAATCCCTCTACCCCATAATATGTTGTATGAATATGATTACACAAAGATTCTATATGTATTCCAACATATTCAGAGCTTATGCCAGTTATACTATATTTTATTGAAACAATAATCCAAAACACATAATATAGTAAACTTAATATAAATATAAATTTAAAAAATGAAGGCACTTTATTTGTTTTCTGTTTTTCCATTTTATTTTCCACCTTTAATATCCTACTTTCAAATTGCTAGATAATTCATGAAAAAGCAAAAGTTTTATACTTGTCCATTTATCTATTTTTTTACGCTACCGTTTCTATTTTTATCTTTTAAAACTGTTTCTAAAATCTCGTGTCCATAAACATTTGTATAGATTACATTATCAGTAAATACTGGGCCATCAATAATATCATAATATTCCTCTGGACTATTAAAATTTGTCTTTTTGATTTCATAACCGCTTACTGAAAAATCCCCATTTGGAAATTCACAAAAGAATATATTTTTGCAAGTATCTAAGCTTGGTACTTTTCTAAATCTTACTAATGGAGCGGTTATTCTATTACCGTTTTTATTTTGCATAATTGATAATAGTTTTAATGTTATTAGTCTATTATTACCTCCACCATTTTTACTAGAAATATAATAATATCCGTCTTTTTCTATAACTCCCATATCAATTTGTTTTGAGTCATCATTCTTATAATAATCTGGATTCTTTAAATATAAATCTGCAATTTCTTCTCCCCTTGATAATGTACAAAATGCTTCAATCCAACTTTTTCCAATATACTTATCATGATCTGTGCCAATTAATTTTGTCATATCTAGATTACCATTATAACAATATGATTTATAGTAATCAGAAACACAATATATTTCTTCTTCTGTTAAATTTTGTCGTAATGATTTTATAGTATCAAAAAATTCAGGAGGCATATCCTCATCCCTATAGATTCCTATTTTCTTTAAAAAATCTTGTTGACCTTTTTTTAATCTATCAAAATAGCCCATATATTTTCCTGCTTCCTAACCACGATTTATTGTTTAGATAATTATATCATTAATTATAAAATAAAAATAGTAGATTATAGCTTACTAGTTAATGATATTGTGAATTCATTTATCTATTCTAAGTGGCTTATAATTTTTCTTAACAATGCTAAATAATCAATACTTTTTATTAATAACCTTATTACCAACATATTTAGACACTTCAACATTAAAACGAGATAATTACGAGGTAACTATATATTTTATATGGACTAACCTTTTAAAACAAAAAAAGTGGAGCCTTTCGGCTCCTTCAGGGGGAAATGTAAATATCAGTTCGTAACAATTTAATAATTGCATAAAGTCTTATAAAATAAGGCTTTTTCATTTTTCTAAATTTACTAAAGTTTATTAAAATAACTTTATTTTTTACAATTAGTATCTAGATTTAGTATCTGGAAATATTTTTAATATAATTCATATTTTTCAATTAAATTTGAAAATTTAGAATCTATTTTTTCAATTATATCCTCTTTTTTTTGAATTAAATCATTTAATTTTGTATATAAATCCGAATAAATAATATTTTCAGCCTTATTTTCAATTTTGTTTTCAACATCATCTATAGGATCAAGTTCAGCATCATCGTTTTCCATTATATAGTCTATTATCTTTTTTAAATCCTCTTTACTAATATTAACGATTGGGTTATATGTTACACCATCTAATGAATATTTAGCTTTTTTACTATCAATTTTCAAAATTTTCATATATTTGTCTCCTTTCGTAATATGAATCTTTGCCAGCTTCCATTGTTTCCATTATAATATCTGTTGTATTTTTTTCTCCACCATCAGCACATTTGAACTTTTTAGAAGACATTTTACCAGTATATATTTTATATTTTCCATCTTCTATACAAGTGTATAATATTTTATCTGCATTAAGCATAACCCCTAAAATATGATTATGAGTAACAATAAATGTCGTAGTTTTTTTAGATAAATTATTTATTAAAGTTCTTATATTTTCATTTAAATAAATATTATCAAATGAGGATTCTGGTTCATCAATTAAAATCAAGTCATAGTTCTCACCGGATTTTATTTGATTATACAACAAATACTCTGCTCTTTCTCCTCCTGAAATTTCGCTATCATTACTATTTAATGCAATATATTCAACATCAACTATTGCTTTATATATTTGATTTTTAGGAACATCTGCTTTTAAAAGTGCATTAATGTAAATATAAGGTGAATTATAATACTGAAATTCATCAGAAATTTTTGGACAATTCTTTATTTTTGATTTAATTTTTTGAACTGAAGTATATGGTTTACGAGTTGCTCTAACTTTAAATTTATAAAAATCATTTTTAGATATTTCTTTTTCAATCTTAATTTTTTCAACATAATAATCAATTTTTTTTATAAATTGCTTATATGTTGCATATTTTATTACATTAAAATCTTTAATTTGATTTAAAGCAGAATTTTCTTCTAATTCAGTCTTTATTATTTTTAAAATATCATTTACATACTTATAATTACTATTATTTAATGCTTTTTTCTTAGCTATAATGATTAATTCTTTTAATAATTCTTTTAGATTATTTCTATCCAAATATTTGAATATGATTTTTTCATAATTGCTAGAAGATAATAAAGTATCAATCGCTTTTATATTGTTTTGCAGTTCTTCATCTTCGCTAATTTCAAAATAAGTTGCGTTAAATAATGTACATTTTGAAAAAATATCCATTTTATCTTGCTTTGATGCAAAATCTAAAAGTGATTCAAGATACGATTCAAGTAGCATATTCTGGTTTTTGAAGTCAACTTTAAATGCCAAATCTACTATATCTTTTAATTCTTTCAAGTAATTTTCTGAATACTCTGAATTATCAAGCTCTAATTTTTTCTTAAAAGCACCTTCTTCTGCATCTTTTATTATAGAGAATTGTTCAATATATTTCACTGAATCTATTCCAAAAGATTTATTAAGTTTATCTAGTAAATATGTTTTTCCTGTTGACCTTTTCCCTATCAATACATTTAAACCTAATGATGCCGTTGTACCATCAGATGTAATTTGAAATTCTTCATTGTTGGAATTGTTTGATAATGATAATTTAGTTTTATCTTTAAAGCTATTTTTTAAACCTCCAATTGTAAAATCATCACAATCAATATATAAATGTGTACCTGGAAAGTTTTTCAATTCTGATTTTATTCTTAAGTCACTAAACAAAACAGGTATCAATTTATCTCTTTGCTTCATTAATGAAAACCATTTTTTTGCACTCGATACTTCTCCAACAATTATATCATTTCCAAATTTGTTAATAACATCAATTGGTACAGGTGGATCCTTAATATAATGAGGTATTAACAAATAATCTTTATAATTATCAAAAATTGATAAAAATTGTTCATATGTAAGATAACTCTGCTCATCAAGTATAAATTGTCTCATTTTATTACTTTGTTCCACTAGTATATCAGTATCATTAATATTTCCGATAACCAGCATATGTCCCTTTTCTAAACTTACCTCTATTCCTGGCAACACAGATATATCTATTGTGTTACTTATAAGTTCATAATTACTTTTATCAAATAGATTATGATTTGTTATTGCAATACAACTTATTTTTTCTGAATTAACATATTCTTCCAATTTCTTTATGTCAAAAGAAAAATCAGCATCAAAAATAGTTTTAATTGTATGTATATGTAAATCAATTGCCTTCAATATATCACTTCCTTACTACAATAAAAACGCCAATACAAAAACTTATAAAACATAAGCCTGTACTAGCACTTCTTTTTTATATATTATATTATATCACAGTTTAAATTTTTTTCATACTCTATGACACAGTGACACATTGTTTGCGAGTATCTCACACACATTTATAGTGTCATAGTGTCATTTGTTATTTATTATTTTGTAATTCTATTATTCTATTTACAATATTTTTAATATTACCTATTTCTTTCTGATTTTTCATTTTTTCTTTCATTGTATTACTATTTTTGTATGTATTTTTTATTTGTTCTAGTAAATTATCTTTTATCTTTTCATCTTCTAATATATTACAATAGCCTTTTGATTTAAAGTATTTAGCATTTTCTATTTGGTCTCCTCTACTTTGACTTAATGGTAGTGGTATTAATAACATTGGTAGATTAAGTGATAGAAATTCAAATATTGAGTTTGCTCCTGCTCTTGATATAACCATGTCTGCAACCTTAAAAATATGTTTTAAATCATCTTTTACAAATTCAAATTGTATGTAATTATCTCTTTTTATATTTTTATTTACTGAATTTTTTCCACATATATGTATCACATTAAATTCTTTTAATATTTCATCTATATTTTCCCATATTGCTTCATTTATACTTCTTGCACCGAGGCTACCACCCATAACTAATATCGTAGGTTTATTATTATTAATATTACATATTTTTTTGCCTTGTTCTTTATTTCCAGTTTTTATTTCTTCTCTTACTAGTGCTCCTACATATTCTCCTTTTTCTTTAAATTTATTATTTTTATCTTCAAATGTTAAGAATATTTTTTTACAAAATGGAGATGCTAGTTTATTTGCAAGACCAGCTGATAAATCTGATTCATGTGCTACAACAGGTACATTATTTAGTTTTGCACCTATTACTACTGGAAGTGATACAAATCCACCTTTTGAAAATACTATATTTGGTTTAATTTTTTTTATTATTCTTTTAGCTTCTATTACTCCATTAATAACTCTAAATGGATCTTTAAAATTTTCTATTGAAAAATATCTTCTAAGTTTTCCTGTAGAAATTTCATGATATTTTACATCTTTTATTTCTTTTATTATTTCTTTTTCCATTCCATTTTTTGAACCAATATAATGTACTTCATACCCTAGTTCAATAAAATGTGGAATAAGCGCAAGATTAAGAGATATATGACCTGCAGTCCCTCCACCAGTAAATATTATTTTCATCCAATCACCTATATTTCTTTTATTTAATACATCATCACATATATTTATAGTGTATTTTATTCAAATATTATTTTTTTATTATCATCAATAAATATTGCTTGATTATTTGTTAAATAAATATTATCACTAGAATTAATTACTCCATTAGGTGTTCCTTTATCACAATGAACATCTAATATATTTTCAATAAATCCAAGTCCGTCTTTATATTTTCCACTAGCACAAACACTACCCGCACTAACACCAATATAAATACCACCATTTTCTATATATTTATCAATAACTGGTTTTATATTTAATTCTTTAATTCTATCAACTAAATACTCTGTACTACCTCCACAAACATATATAGCATCATATTTATTAATTTCTTCCACAGACATTAATTTATGCATATCATAAACAGTTATATTATTATCAGTAATACCACATTTAGTTAAATCATCTAAACATCCAGATAGTATTCTAACTGCATCTGGATCATTAGCAGCAGTTATTATAAATAATACTTTAGCATCGTTTACATCTACATTTAATAAATCTATAAATTTATTCATTATATTCTCATTATCAAAACCTGTACTTGTCAAAAGAATCTTTTTCATTACTTCACCTTCTTATTTTCATTTTGAACTTCAATATATATTGCTGGTATATTTGATTTTTTAATTTCTTCCTCTATCTTTTGTTGCATATTCTTAGTATTCAAAAAATCAGTATTCCTTAATTTAGTTCTTTCAAGTAATAGTTCATCATTAATATGTAAATATACTATTAAATCACAGTCCAATAAAACAGTTCCAAACATCGGTGTACCATGTTTAATACTTAATTTTGTCCTAACAAGTTCATCCATCTTATTTCCTATTTCTTGAGTCCAAGGTGTTCTACAAACATATTCTGTTTCTTCTTGAGTTAGTAATGGAAATATTTCTTCATCCATGTCTAACCCTATATTTGTACCTTTTATTAAAGTTGTCTTACCTGTACAAGTGGTTCCTAAAACACATATTCTTTTGTCTCTATTTTCTTCAAATATTTCAATTAATTGTTCTACATTAGACATTTAAATCTCCTACTTTTCTTTTTTTATATTCTTCAACTTTCTTGTGATTATTAAAGCTTGTTATTTAGTTCATTTAAATCTAAGTATTTAAATAAACTCAAATAAAAAAAATATTTAGTATCTAAAAACTAATATTTGGTATCTAGTATGGTATCTGGATAAATTCAAAATAGTTAAAAATCCCTTATAAACAAAGTATCCCAGCCTCTCGGCTGGGATTTCAGGGGGTTCGGTTGAATATACTCTCACATTTAAACACCGTGAGAGATATCGGCGTGATTTGTATCACGCATCTTAATCATAAAGGATATTTTATAAAAAGTCAATTGCTATTTTTAAATTCTTTCCTTGCTTTACAGTTCTTATTTTCTTGGTACTTTCATTTCATATTGATATGACAATATATTTAACCCTAAGGATTCAAAAAAATTTTTTGCTTCTGGTGTAAAGTTATAGACCTTTACTTCTAAATGATCACATTTATCTTTGATTGCTTTTTTCCATATTTCTTCGTACAGTCTAGTGGCAATTTTTTCTCTTCTTCTAGATTCTGTTACATATAATTTATTAATTCTCATATATAGTCTATTGGTTAAATTCTTTTTTCCTAAAGTAGAGATTATTTCTCCCTCAATAAAACCTAATATATTATTATTTTGTTCATATACCAATAGTGTTTTTAACTGATGAGGATTGCATAGGTTATAAAACTCTACTCTTCCATATGGAACATTTCCATCAAAAATATCTTTTCTACTACTTTTATATAATTTTTCAAATCCTCTTGCCATACGAATAAATCTGTTATATTCATTTTCTTTTGGATATCGTATTAACCAGTCTTTTGTTTCTTCTTTTTGTGTCCAGAAAAGAAAAGGTACTTTTTTTTCTTTTTTATTTCCTACCACAATTAACATCGTTTCTTTAATCTCCTGTGTTAAGGCTGTCATTTGTTCTTCTAATTTATTTATATCCTTATCTAATTCCAAGGATATATAAATATATTTTTTTTCGGTTAGAGTCGTTTGTCTAATAATTTGATTGATTAATTCCTCTTTGCTTTCGTAATGTCCAAGTCCTGTCGGTAAAAAAGAATAACCTTTTATTTCATCTTCACAATTTAACTTTTTCATGATTTGTTCTTCATACTCTTGTATATTTTTTTTACTATTTTCTATGTCTTTTCTTTTGAATTGTGGGAAGCTTTTTTCTGTTAGTTTTTCCGATGTTAGATCTTCTACTACTATCAGTATAATACTTTGATAGGTTTCCTCTATTTCTTTTGTTTCTTTTCCATATTTTTCTTCTTGTGTTAAGTATAATTTTTCTTCTATCATTTCTAATACATTGTCTACTGTTTTTATACTATTTTCCACCTTTTATCACCTATTATGATTATATCAAAAAAAAGATAAACACGAAATAGTTCGGTTTATCCTTTGGTAATGGATTCAATTAATTTTATTTTTAGTGGATCTTTATCTGTTTCTTTATTTAATAAATACTCTTTCGAATCTTTTTTCGCTTGTAGAAGAATTTTGTAATCTGATCTGATATTTGCGATTTTAAATTCCATATCTCCACTTTGTTTTGTTCCAAACAAATCTCCATGTCCACGTAGTTTAAAATCTTCTTCACTGATTTTAAAACCATCGTCTACTTGTTCCATAATCTTTAATCTTTCGGCATCACTATCACTGATTAAAATACATTGTGATTTCGAACTTCCTCTTCCGACACGTCCACGTAATTGATGAAGGGTTGATAGACCGAAACGATCAGCATCAAAAATTACCATAGTGGTAGCATTTGGAACATCAACTCCTACTTCAATTACTGTTGTTGAAATTAGTATTTGAATTTCATTTCTTGAAAATTGTCCCATAATCATATCTTTTGCAGCACTTGCCATTTTTCCATGGACAATATCAATCTTATAATGTTCTCCAAAAGCAAGTTTCATTTGATCTTTTAATTTACAAACCGTTGTTAGATCTGAGTTTTCACTCTCTTCAATTAATGGAGCAATCACATATACTTGATGGTTTTGTTTTAATTCCTTATACATCATTTCAAGTACGTCTTTTATTTCACTATTTTTCTTTACAATAGTTTCTATTTTTTGTCTTCCTTTTGGACGTTCTTTAATGGTTGATACATCCATGTCACCAAAAATGGTTAGTGCATATGTTCTTGGAATTGGTGTTGCACTCATATATAGTACATCTGGTTTTTTTCCTTTATTTTGAAGATTTGCTCGTTGGTGTACTCCAAAACGATGTTGTTCATCGGTAATTACTAAACCAAGGTTATGGTATTCTACTTCTTCTTGTATTAGGGCATGGGTTCCTACAATCATACTAATAGTTCCATCTTTTAATTCTTCATATATTTTTTGTTTGTCCTTTTTGGTTGTAGAACCTGTTAGTAATGCTATTTTTATGTTGGTATCTTTTAAAAATTTTTCTAAGTTATGATAGTGTTGTGTAGCAAGAATCTCCGTTGGAGCCATTAATGCACTTTGATAGCCACTTAAATGATTAGCAACCATAGCTAGAAAGGAAACTATAGTCTTTCCACTTCCTACATCTCCTTGTAATAGTCGATTCATTCTATGATTTGCTTCTAAGTCATCGATAATTTCTGTTACTGCCTGTGTTTGATCCTTCGTTAATTCAAATGGCAAGTTTTTTATAAAGTCTTGTAATTTATCTCTATCGATTTTTCTTTCTAGACCTTGTTTTTTCTTTTTGTTTTCTATTTTTAAATAATTAATTTTAAACATGAAAGCAAATAATTCTTCATATTTTAAACGAATAGTTACTTCTTTTAGTTTTTCTTCGGTCGATGGATTATGAATTAAATTTAAAGATGTTTTTTTGTTAGAGAAATGATACTTTTCTAAATACTCTTCTGGAATATAGTCTGGAATTTCTTTTCCATACATTAATAATGCCATATTAATATAGGTAGAGATGTTTTTGTTTGTTAATCCACTAGTAGCATGATATACTGGTTCTATTTTCATTTTATTTGATAGAGTTTCCATTTTTATGTCTGCGGCCGTAATTACATTTTTCTTTTTATCTAGTTTTCCAATTACCGTAACTCCCGTTCCTACCGTTAATTGACTCTTTAAAAATGCTCTATTAAAGATAGAAACCCCTACGACTCCGGATGGAGTTACTAAACGAAAGTTCATTTTATTTAATCCTGCTTTAAATCTCATTAAGATAGGAATACTTTCTACTTTTCCATCAATTACAATTTTTTCTCCATCTTCTACTTCTTGTAGATTATTTCTTCTTAGAATTTCATAACGAAATGGATAATGAGTTACTAAATCTTCCACCGTATATATATTTATTTTATTTAGTAAAGTAAGAGATTTGGGTCCTATTCCTTTTACATCTTTTAATTCTGCCACATAATCACTTCCTTCTTGGCATATTATATCATATTTTGAGGATATTTTTCCAATGATTTTCAACTTTTTCTTGTTTTTTTATTTTTTTTCATTTTTTTGTTGACAAAATCACTTCTTTCGGTTAGTATAGGAACTACCAATTCGGAATTAGGCGAATTGGTCGCTAGTATCACACTAGCCAACCCCTTTTTATTCTTTTTAGAGGTTGCCCTCAGGGGGTGCAACCTCTTAGATGAAAAGTAAAAGAAGACATTTGCCGATGTCTTCTTTTTTGTATTATTCTTTCTTTTGTTTTTCCGCTAAAGATTCATAATATTCATAACGTTCTTCCGCTTGTTCTTTATTCTTTGCTAGTAATTGTTTGTAATTTTTTGAAATCTTTTTTAAAGACTGGTAACGGTCTTCTCCTAAGATAAATTCTTCATATCTTGTAAAATCTCCTTTACTATCCATTTTAAATTCCTGTGTTTCTGGATTGTAATGGAAGATTGGAAAATAACCAGATCTTGTAGCTTCTTTTTCTTCTTCAATCGAATTTTTCATACCTTTAATTATTCCTTGGGCAATACATGGTGCGTAAGCTATGATTATGGATGGTCCATTATATTTTTCAGCTTCTTGTAATACTTTAATTACCTGACCTGGATTAGCACCTAAAGAAACAGTTGCGACATAAACGTGTGGATAACTTAGTGCTATTTTTGCTAGATCTTTTTTCGCGGTTTCTTTTCCAGCGGCAGCAAATTTAGCAACGGCTCCTGTTCGGGTGGATTTGGAAGCTTGACCACCGGTATTGGAGTATACTTCCGTATCTAATACTAAGATATTTACATTTTCTTTATTTGCAAGAACATGGTCGATTCCATTATATCCAATATCATAAGCCCAGCCATCTCCACCGATCATCCAAACAGATTTTGGTTTAATAAAGTTCTTTAGTGGTAATAATTCTTTAATTTTTGTTTCATCAATTACTTTTAATAACTCCTCTGCATTTTCCATTGTAGTATTCTCTACATAGTTTTTATAGGTTTCTTGTTGTGACTTCTTTACGTCTTTTATATTTTCTGTAATTAACTTTTTAATTCTTGCTTTCACTACTTCGTCGGCAATTTTCATACCATATCCGTATTCTGCGTTATCTTCAAACAAAGAATTTGCCCATGGTACAGAATAAGGCATTGCTGGAGTTGATGCTCCATAGATAGAAGAACATCCAGTTGCATTAGCAACAATCATTCTATCCCCAAATAATTGCGTTAATAGTTTTAAATATGGTGTTTCTCCACAACCAGCACAGGCACCAGAAAATTCGAATTTTGGTGTTTTAAATTGACTTCCTTTTACGGTTGTCGTTGGCATTACATTTTTTTCTGTTACTTCGTTAAATAAATAATTGTATTCTTCTTTTGTTTTTTCTTCCTCTAATTCTTCTTTAATCTTCATTATTAGGGCTTTGGCACCTTTTTTTCCTGGACAAATATTTTCACATAGTCCACAACCAGTACAATCTGGAACACTAATTCCGATAGTATACATTAAATTTTGGTCTTTAATATTTGCTGGTATTAGTTTTTCTCTTAGACTGTCTGGAGCATCCATTACTTCTTTTTCATCTAATAAGAACGGACGAATGACTGCGTGTGGACACACTAGAGAACATAAATTACAGGATATACAATTTTCACTAACGTAACATGGTACGATATCTGAAATATTTCTTTTTTCTCTTTTTGTCGTTCCGGCTTCGAAGGTTCCATCTGGATTTTTAATGAAACTACTTACTGGAAGAGTATCTCCTTCCATACTACTGATAACTTCAAACATATCTTTTTTCTTTAACCATTCTTCTACATAATCTACTACTGGTAATTTTACTTGTATTAGACTATTGACACTACAGTCCATGGCTTTGATATTTTTTTCTACAATATTTCCACTTTTATTGGCAAACTTAGAAGCTAGACTTTCCTTTATTTTCTGTACTGTAAAGTCAAAATCCATAATTTTTCCTAATTTAAAGATTAGAGTTTCCATAACTGCACTAATTTTACCAGATAATCCATTATCGGCAGCAATTCTTCCTGCATCAACAATATAGAATTTTATATTTCTAGATTGTAGAATTTTTTTATCATGAGAAGTCATCTCTTTTAATATTTCATCTTTATTTTTATTCGTATTTAATAAGAATATACCATTCTTTTTTATTTTATCTAACATTTTTAATTTATGTAAATAAGATTCTTTGGTACATACAACCATGGAAGGATTTTCTACATAATAAGAGGCTTTGATTGGTTTTTTACCCATTCTTAAATGGGACATAGTGATACCTCCTGATTTTTTAGAATCATATTGGAAATATCCTTGTACATAGGCTCTTGTATAAGTTCCTGTTAACTTCATAATATCTTTACTAGCACTAACCATTCCGTCACTACCATATCCATAGATTAAGAACTCAATATTTTCCGATGGAAGTCTAAAGTCTTTGTCATAAGGAACTGATAAATTGGTTACATCATCTTCAATACCTATCGTAAAGTTTGTATGAGCATCTTTTTTCTCCATATAATCAAAGATTCCTTTGATCATAGCTGGAGTCGTATTTTTACTAGAAAGACCATATCTTCCTCCTAGTACTTTTACTTTTCCTTCTACTTCTTTTATAGTTTTTACAACATCTAAATATAATGGTTCTCCTGCGGAACCTGGTTCTTTGGTACGGTCTAATACTACTATTTTCTTTACGGATTTTGGTAATACTTTTAAAAAGTATTTTGCACTAAATGGTCGATATAAATGTACTTCTAATAACCCTAAATCGTTTCTTTTCTTACCTAAGTAATCTAGTGTTTCTTTGATGGTTTCACAGACACTTCCCATCGCTACAATTACTTTTGTTGCGGTTTCACTACCATAATAATTAAATGGTGCATAGTTTTCTCCTGTTATTTTATTAATTTCTTGCATATAATCATTTACGATGTCTGGTACTTTGTCATAATAGGTATTTCTTGCTTCGGTTGCTTGGAAATAGATATCTTCATTTTGTGATGTTCCTCTAATTACTGGTGCGGATGGATTTAAGGCACGATTTCTAAATTCTTGTAAGGCTTTTTCGTCAATTAATTCCTTTAATTTTTCTGTGTCTATTACTTCTACTTTTTGTAGTTCATGACTGGTTCGAAATCCATCGAAAAAGTTTACAAATGGTACTCTTCCCTTGATTGCGGAAAGGTGAGCAACTCCGGTTAAATCCATTACTTGTTGTACGGAAGAGGATGCAAGCATAGCAAAACCTGTTGTTCTTGCGGCATAGATATCCTGATGATCACCAAAGATAGATAAGGCATGGGTTGCGATAGATCTAGCGGCAACGTTAATTACGCAGGGTAGCAATTCTCCTGCTATTTTATACATATTTGGAAGCATTAACAATAACCCTTGACTGGCTGTATATGTCGTTGTTAGACATCCAGCTTGTAAGGATCCATGAACCATACCTGCAGCTCCAGCTTCTGATTCCATTTCTACTACTTTTACTGGCATATCAAAATAGTTCTTTTTTCCTTCACTCGCCCATTTATCTGTTAATTCTGCCATTGGGGATGCTGGAGTGATAGGATATATTCCTGCAACATCTGTAAAGTTATATGATACAAAACTACAAGCTTCATTTCCGTCCATTATTTTCTTCATTCTATGTTTCCTCCCTTACTTTTTCATTATATCGCATTTTTGTTTATTTTTCATTAAAAAACTGTATAGATTTCTCTATACAGTCTTTCTATTTTATTTTTATAAATGTGATTTTATATAATTATAAATCTTATTATATGTATCCCCTGTATAGTGTAGTCCATCTGTTGTTGAAAATCCATTCGATTTTAAATAGGAGTTCGTATCTATATAACTAACATTTGAGTTTAATCCTGATTTTAGTTTTTGATTAAAATTATCGATATTACTATTTAGATGACTATAACTTCCTTCTGTAGGATTTACGGAGACAAAATAAGTATGAGCACCTTTGGAAGCCCAGGATGAAGCTTTTTCATTAATATAAGAAATATAACTATCTGGACGATACAAATCATTTACTCCCATTAAAATAATTACAGCTGAACCGCTTCCTATATTTCCTTCTACGGTTGGTACTCCACTTGATTTCAGCCAATCTAGTCCAGCAGATACTTGTCCACTCCAAGTATCATTTCCTCCTACTGCAGATTGCATTCCTACTGTTCTGGAGTCTCCTACAAAAACTAAATTATTAATACTTGATCCGGTTGCGCTACCACCCTGGGTAGCTGTATTAGGGATTGTTGTTATTGTCTGGTTCTACAATCACTGGCTTTCGTGGCTTTTCTGTTGTTTCTACATACTCACTATTTTCTCCAGCATTCGCTACTTCTTCGGCATTGTTCCAACATTTCGCTAAATCGAAAGATTCGTCCGCTAATCTCATTGTTAAATTAATAATAAACGGAACCACAAACAAAATTATTAGGGCCATGATACAATTTTTTATGATTGGTTTGTATTTTTTTTCGTCTGGGTTACTCATTAATTTTGTAAAATTAATTGCTAGAGCTACCATACATATAATTGGTCCTAGTAATTGAATTAAATTTACTATTGTCTTAGTAATACTTAAAATATTGGCAATGGCGTAACTTCCACATGCATCAATAATATCTTGACTAATTCTCTCATAATTTAACAAATAAATCATTTTATTCCTTCTCTCTTATATTCTTTTCAAATACTAGATAATAAGTACCTTCTACGGGAATGGTTTGATATTCTTTTCCAAAGATATGTTCAATTCCCTTTTTGGATGGAATATTGCTATATTCACAAGCAATTACTATTTTTTCTATTTCATATTCTTTTACTAATTCTAGCGATAGTTTTAATATTTCTTTATAATGACCTTTTTTTCTTTCCGTTGGTCTAATATCAATTCCAATATGACCATATACTTCTCCATGAGGAAACTTTAGGGAATGTCTAATATCTAATAAAGCAATTAAATAATCTTCTTCCTTGGTTAATACTAAATATGTTGTACAACCTACTTGTCCTTTTTTTAAATCTTCTTCTTGGTCTAATTTTTCTACGTCTTTCAACCAGTCATAAAAATTTTCATAGTCATTATAAGTTTTTCCTAAAATTAAGGAACAATCTCCTGCTTGAATACTATCCTGGACAGCATAATGCTCTCTAGCAAAGTCATTTACGATTTCTTCGTCAAAGATTGTTACTGGTCTTGCATATAGTTCCATATTATCCCTCTTTTTTTATTATATCACAAATTATTCTTTCACTATCCAGAAAGTTGGCATATCTCTTAGACCATCTTTTCCTCCCGCTACTGGAGTGTTAATTATTTTATTGTTTATTACTAATTCTGAAGATGATCCACCATCTAAATTGGCAGCGTTATAGGCTCCATAGTTTTCCATAATTTCTGTTAAATCTACCATATCTGCACCAATACTACTTGGAAGACGTCCATTAATTACTAAAAATAATACGATTCCATCTTTTCTTTGACCAATGGCAGTCCGTGGTGCAATTCCCCATCCTCCATTTCCTTTAATGAAGGAACTTTTTCCATTTACAATTAAAAATGGTCCAAATTCTATGGCGTCGCGATATCCCATTTTTAGAGCTTCTTCCTTAGTCATTTTTCCTAAAACTAATTTGTTTTCCTTGGTGAATCCAATAAATCCTCCACCCATATTTGCATCTTGATAGTCACTTACTATTTTTCCATTTTGAATTACAGTTCCATGAGGAAGTGCTCCATTAGAATTCCAGTTTGGATCATAAAAACCTCCAGCATTCATGGCAATTACTGCTTTTTCTCTCTTAGCCACATCCGTAATTGCTTCTCCTTTTTGTCCTGGATACTGGGTCATGGCAATGGATATTTTTGACGGATCATAGATTGCTACTAAAAACCCCTGATACGTTTTTCCACTTACGTTAATTACTTTATATAAATCATTTCCTGGGTCCTTGGTTAATATTTCTTTTTCATATTTGTTTTTAAATATTAACATGCTTCCATTATACTTTCTAAAATTAATTAAATCAGGATCTGTAATTTCCCCTGTTTCTATTATTTTATTTTCTGCTAATACCTTTTGGATAGTTTCATCACTATAAAACCAAGTAGCAAGATATTGATGGGACATGGTTGTCATTGCACTGGTAATCCAAAAATTTCGAAATCCAGGCCATGGTCCATAAAATAAAAACAAAAAAGTAGATATACCTACAAGAAAAACAGATCCAGTGGCCAAGGCTAGTTTTTTCTTCAAACTCCATTTTTTCTTTTCCTTAATTTCTTTTTTTGGAGGAATGCTATATAGTGGTGTTGTAGTTACTTTTTCTTTCTCTTTCATACACTAAAAATCTTCCTTCCCTTCGTATTTATTATCCTTATTAAAATCAATGTATTTTTTGGTGGTACTATATTCTTGTACAGGAGCAATTCCTGTATTATTTTCTTGATTATAAGTATTGTATTTTATTATATTGTCATTTACTTGTTTGATATCATTTACAAAATAGTTTACCATCTGTTCGTAGGAAATTGCGAATGTCTGGCATTTATTGTTCGCTTGTTTGTCTGGAAAATAAATATCTTGACAATTTTTTTGCAAATCCAAGGCTATTTTTTCTATTTCATCTAATTGTTGCTCATAATTTTCTAATTCTTCTAGGCAATTATTGATTGTTAAATTTAAGGTTTCAAAATATAATTCAGAAAAAATATTGTCGTATAGGTTATCTCTTGTGGTTGTAAAACTTTTCGCCTCTTTTTTAAAAGTTTCATATGCACTATTTACTAGTTTCATTCGCTTGGAAACTTCTTGTTTATCTTGTTTGAATCCTAGAGCAAAATTCATGATAAGTCCAAGTACAATAAATATAAACCCTATACTAAATAATATTTTTATTGTTCTTGCCATCTTATCACCTACCTTATCATTATTTATAGTAACATCTTTTATTTTTTTTGTATAGATACGGTACTGTACAGTTTACAATTTTAGTCAAAAAAAAAGCAATTATGCTTTTTTCTTTTTAAATATAAATAGTTTACTAAATACATAGTTTGCAATTATAACAATAATATTCATTATGATTTTTGCTATCATTTTATTTATGTTTATTAAACTGATAAATATATACATTCCTAACATATCTATTCCTAGGGATAGGATTCTAAAAAAGAAAAAGGATACTATTTCTTTTATTATGGTACTTTTTTCTAGAGATTTTGAATTAAAAACATATAATTTATTAGTTATAAATGCAAAGGCTACGGATAAAAACCAAGCACAAAAGTTATTTACATATACATTCATACCTGTTTTATCTAATAGATAAAAACTAACAATATTTACTAAAGTTGTTAATACACCAAAGAAACCATACCATAGAATTTCTTTTGTTTTGTTATACCAAGAAGTGTGATTATCTTCTTCTATTAAGTTATCTATTAGTTTTATCATGTTTTGTGTGTTGGATTTAAACTTTTTCGGTTTAAAATTTTGGGCTTTGTTTAACGTTTTTCCAATTTGATTAAAATCTTTTAATTCTATTAAGTATCCTTCTTTTTCAAATTCTTTAATAATTTGTTTTTGATGATCATTTACGTGTTCATTATATTTTTTTAGTCTCGCAGCCGCTATGACTGTTTTTCCTTGTTTTACCGCTGATAAAATAGAACCTACTCCTCCATGAGTAATTAATATATCGCATGTATCTACTAATTTTTGAAATTCATCTGGACTAATTAAATCAAAAATTTCCATGTTTTTTGATTCATATTTTGTATTTCCAGCTTGTACTATTACTTTTTCTTTTATTTCTCCTTTATCTATGGCTTTGTCTATGGCTTTTAAAAGTCTTTCAAATGTTTTATCTTGTGTTCCTAGTGTTACAAATATCATTAATAAATCCATCCCCCATCGATTGCTTTTGGATATACTTTTTTCATAGAAGGCCATTGTACAATGAAATGATCCGCAAACTTATAAATTAATTTCCCTGTGGATGTTTTTGTGTTGATATTTGCGAATGTTTCAATGTAAATAATTTTACTACCTAAAATTTTTCCAATACAACACATTGGCCCAGCGGTATGTGTTCCTGTTGTAATGATATAATCTGGGTGAAATTTAATATAGAAATATAAGCTTTTAAAACAATTATATAATAATTTAAAAGGATAAATCAGTTTATGTAATTTGGTACCATATACTAGGAAACCAATTCTATCTTTATATTTTTCTTTTAACTTTATATTTGATTTTGTTTTTTCCGTAATAATATGATAATCATATTTTTCAAATAATGGTTTTAGTTGCATTAATTCATCTAAATGTCCTCCTGTTGAAGAAATAAATAATACATTTCTTTTCATCTTTTTACCTTCTTTTCTAATAGATTATACCAATCTTCTTGAACTACTTCCTTGGTGTATTGTTTTATACTTTTTCTAGCTGCTTTTCCTATTGATTTTCTAACACTTTCTGATTTCATTAAATCTTCAATTTTTTTCATCATAGCACTGGTATTTCTATTTTTTATTAAATATCCATTTTTTCCACTACTGATAATTTCTCTAGCACCTTCGGCTGAGGAAAAAGCAATACATGGAATTCCGTGGGACATCGCTTCTAATAAGACAATACCAAAGGATTCTGTATGAGAGGTCATGATATATAAAGAAGATTTATGAAGCATTTTATCGATATATTCTTTGGATTGGAATCCATGTAACGTTATTTTTTCTTCTAAATTGTGTTCTTTTATATAATCTTCTAAGTTTTCTCGTTCTGGTCCATCCCCAATGATATCTAGGTGCCAATCTGGATGACATTTTGCTAATTGGTTAAATATTTTTAATAAATCGATTTGTCCTTTTTCTTTGGATAGTCTTCCAACCGATATTAATCTTTTTTCTTGCAATGGTGCTAGACGTGTTGGGATAGTGTCTAATAGATTTGGAATATATACACATTTACAAGGATATTTTCTTAATTTTTTCGTATAAAATTTTTTTAAATCTTTCGATACTAAAACAAAATAGTCTAGTTTTTTACTACTTCTTACTACATCGATTGCATATCTTTCGTTATTATGATGATGGTTATGTTCCCACCCTATTTTTATTACGTTAGGTTTGGCATAGTTCGATAACCACTCATTTAAAAATGTTCTAGTAGAAATCATAATGTCTGCTTTGCATTCTTCAATGGCTTTTTTTGTTACAAAAAACCTTCTAGGATACATAAACACTCCAGAAACTCCATCTTTCAAAAAACTTAATAATTTTAATTTTGAAAAATAGTCTTTTGTTAATTTTTTTGATAGTTTCCTAAACTTTCCTTTGAATAGAAGAAGTTTATATTCTGCTACCGTTATTGGTAATTTGCTTTCTATTAGATAGGTTACTTTTATTCTATCGTCTAGTTTAAAGGCAGGTTCCTCATATAATTTATAAATACAGATAATTTCTACTTTGTATTTTTCACATAAAATATTTGCTAAAGCCGCTATCGATTTTTCAATTCCACCATAACCTAAATGTAGAGATAATATTGCAATTTTCTTCATGCTATCACCTGTTATCATTATAACATTAATTCTATTAAAATAAAAGAAAAGACCGAATTTCGATCTTATTCTCTTTTCTTATTTATTACTCCTATCAAAAATGTAATTAAGAAAAATATAAATAATATTATTGCGGGGATTAGGGTAACTGTTAAAAATCCTTGTTTTGTTAAGATGTAACTTAAAATTGTTCCAGCTAAGGGAATGGTTACTTTAAAAGTCCCAAGAATACAACTATCATCGATATTTTCAATCGTTCCGTCTTCTCTGGTTAATGAATATATTTTTTCATTATTAACGTCTGTTGTAATTGCGGTTATCTTGTTTGTACGGATGGCTGGTGCTCCTTGTTCTAGAGTCACATAAGAAATAATATCTTTTTCTTTTACTTTTTTATTCTTTGTATTTATTAGTACTAAATCCCCTGTTACTATCTTTGGTTCTAATAGGTTATCTTCTACTTCTACTAATGCTGTGTTTCCAAACTGTATTAGTCCGTATTCATTATAATTAGCAGATAATATTATCGTTCCTAAGGCTATTCCAATAATAATTATGTATATTGTTAAAATAATATTTTTTAACATATCGCGATAAAGAAAAAAAGCTTTACGCTTTTATTGTCCTATATTTGTTGGATTTTCTGTCACAGGAGTTGGTTGTTGTGTTACTATTGTTGGTTCTGCCTGTGGTGTTTGTACAACTGGTTGTTGTCCTACAAGATTAGAAATTGGAATAGATTGTGTATTTTCTAAAGGATTTGCTCCTCCATAGATTTGATGTTGTGGTTCTTGAATGTTGATTTCTGGTACTATTGGATTTGCTCCTCCATAGATTACAGGTTCTGATTGTACTTGTGGTGTTGCTTCTAATGTTGGTGTAGCTTGCTCTGGAGCGATAGGTTCCACCGTTGGTGTTTCTGGCATGCTTTGTTCTGCAGCCATTGGTTCTACTGTTGGTGCTACAG
>CALVRR010000010.1 GCA_944358705.1 uncultured Bacilli bacterium | reverse complement strand
AGGGGATTAGTTAAATGGTATAATAATGGTCTCCAAAACCACTGTTGGGAGTTCGATTCTCTCATCCCCTGCCATTTAGAATTATAAGCAGCAGTGGTGCTGCTTTTTTTGTTGATATGCAGATGATGACTTTTAAACTAGACCTATTGTCAGCCCGAGTAGTCCTTTTGTCTAGTTTAAAAGATTTTCTATATTAGTTTCTTTCTCAGTTGTTTTGTTATATAAATTACGAAATATTTTAATTATAGGAGGATTTATATGACTGAACAAACCATCAATGAACTTGCAGATTTTTTTAGAACATTTAAACAAGGAGAAACAAAACAACCACCGCAAAGTAATCTCACTTATGATGATGCCGTTACCTACTTTTTTAGGAATATGGAAGTGCGAGGATTGGCAAGTGAGACTAAACATTTTTATAGGGACAAACTTAATGCATTTCGAAAGTTCTTAGTGCAGATTAAGAAAGTTCAAGCTTTAGAGACTCTTACTCATTCTGAACTAGAATATTATATTGAAAGTAAGTATTCCAAGAATAAGGTTAATACTTTTAATTGTCATGCAAGGGCACTAAGAGCTTTCTTTAACTATCTAGAAAGAGATGGTTATTTGATTGCCAATCCTGCTCGCAATGTTAAACCTAAAAAAGTTAGAAAAGAAAAAATCGATTACTTTACGGTAGAACAGGTGCGAAAACTCCTTACTTCGTTTGATTTACGCTACAAGTCCGAACTTCGTAACTTATTAATCGTTATGGTACTTTTAGATACTGGTATTAGAAATAGTGAACTTGTGCGTATCAAACTGGAAGAGATTAATACAAAAGAAAGAAGTATCTACATATATGCTACTAAAACAAATACTTTTCGCACCGTGTATTATTCGAAAGAAACAGAGAGAATATACAATGTTTATAAGCGTGAAGTTTTAAAAGGAGCAGAAAAAGGACCACTATTTGTAAAGTTTCATCGCCAGTATAACGAACCTATTTTGGATTCACCTTTAAATACAGAAATGGTTTATGGATTACTTAGTCGTAAGGCGAAGAAAATATTTGGTCCTGGATTTCGTATGAATCCACATAAGTTCCGTCATACTTTTGCGACTCACTTTGTTATTAATGGAGGTGACCCTTTTTCACTCCGTGATCTTTTAGGACATACTAATATTGAAACTACCAAGATTTATGTAGATATGTCTCCAAAAGATCTTAAAACTAAGCACGCTAAACATTCTATTATCTCTAATATAGAAAATGATAGACAAGCTGGTGAGTATCATGAAAAATAGAAAGATACTCGTATATGAAGACTTTCATAATACTCCTTATCTTCTACTTAAAGGGAAATGGTTACAAAATCTTGGCTTTCATTTTCATGATACTGTCAAAATAAAGCAGTATAAAGACAAGTTGATCATAACGAAAGTAAAAGACCCAAATCTAAAAAAGATTTGAGTCTTTTTTCGTCTATGACACAGCTTGTCTATATCGAACACCCTATATAAGTTTTGGAGACCATTATTATACCATTTAACTAATCCCCTGTATGAGATTAATCACTTATAAAATATCGAATTGAAAATTAGTTTTATGTATAGTCGTCAGATAATTTGGAGATTTCATCCAAAATACTAGAGTCCCACTATCTGCTAAATCCAAAAAAATATTTCATTATTTGTATAATAATGATTATTTTATATAAATTACATTTATATTATACGAAGAAAATAATCTTTACACCAGTAAAATTAAAACTTTTTTGATGAATTTGGAGTACGAAAAAGTCATCAAAAAATTTCGGGCTTCGCCCGTCATAGGTTGGGACTTTTGTAGATTCTTCTTTTTAAAAGTATAGATAAATAGAAAGAAAAATCAAAAGGTAATTTTTATCGTGTGGGGAAAGCGGTAGTTTTATTTTAGTGATATTTAATACTTTTTCATAATAAAAGCAACCTAATTTGGTTGCCACTATATTCTAATTATACTATTCCTGATATTTAATTTGATAAATTTGATCTTCAGCAAACCAACTAACGCTATTGCATTTTAATTCTATTGTAATATTAGAATTATCTTGATTATCATTATCAAAAGAAATATATCCCGTTTTTGAACCTCCTGAAATCAAAGTTGGACTACTTAATTTTTCGTAATTGTCAAAAACATTGTACACAATGACAGAATGCTTCAATCTTTCACCATTTGAATTAATTATTTCAAAATCATCATTATAAATCGTTTGTTCTTCTTCACTTGTATTTTTAACCGTAACTATTAATCCTATCCATTCATGTCCATCTGGTACAGATTGAATTGAATCTATTTTTCCAGTTTTCATCATTACCTGCTCTACTCTGGCAATATAATCTCCACAATCCATGTCTTCACCTATATTTTTTTGAATTATTTGATTGGAGCCATTATTATCTTCTGCAGATGTTTTTTTATTTTTTTCTATTATAGAAAATATCATTGGTGAAACTACTAAAATAATTATCATAAAAATGACTATTCCTATTAATTCTTTATTATTGACAGATTTATTATTACTATTAGGTGAAATATTATTTATGGGATTATTTATTTCTATATTATTCAATTTTATAAACTCATTTTTACTATATTTTTCCAGTTCTTCCACCGATATATATTCGATATTTATTTTAGGTGCCACAAACCCTTGTACAATTTCTATTTTTATATTTCTACTTAAATCAAGACTTTCTTGTTTCGATTTATTTTGAGTGTGGTAAGAATAGCAATACGATTGATATATACCTGGCTCTATTTCAAAATACTTTTCTTCTGATGGAGCTAATTTCGATATTAACTGATTATTTATAAAAAAATCCATCTTATAATTGTTTTTATTACTTGAAACTACTATTAATTTTCCCATATACCTACATCTATGCAATCAATCCAACTAATTTATTGACTGTTCCTCCTTATCTTTATTATACATGATAACTATTGAAATGTAAACTTTCTGATTACAATTTAAATAGGATGATTACTATTTACTTGTATGCTTAATTATCTCAATTAATAATTTAATTATTTTCATAAAGACAAGTATAGGAATTATAGTAATCATCATTATAATTGCAATCACATTTGTCGTTGCTTTGATATCATTTTTGTTCCATACAATTTCTTATTATTTGCCGTTTTTCCTCCTTAATATTTATTTTCCTATACCTATAAGTATTATATAATATCTTTTTTTTAACAGAAAAATATTCCACTATGCCAATGTAATTGGCACTATACCACAAATACTGCTAAATAATAGTTGCTAAACTAAAATGAGTGTGTTAATATGGAGATTGTAAGAAGCAGGTAAAAAGGCATAAAAAATCATGCCTAAATGACATGATTCTTACAATGGTAGCTGCAACTACCACAAGATAGATTTCAAAAATTGAGATATGAGTTGACTATAACACAATGAAAGCGACCGTCTTATCATAGTCTCTATTATAATTTTAGCACACCTTTTTGATGTGTCAAGCGTTATATTAGCAGATTTACGTATATTAGTCAACTCTAGAAAGGAGATTAGTATGCGTTTTTATTTGATATTATAAGGATTTTATAATCTAGTAGTTGTAGCTACCTCTAAAAATAATTTAAGGAGGTAATGATGAAAGAAGAAGTAATAGTAGAAGAATTAAATCGTATGTACAACGATGTTGCTGATGAATTAAATATTAGTGATTCAGTATACGAAAGTGCAAAAAGAAGTTATGAAGAATTAGGAGAATATTTATCTAATCATATTAAGTCTGAAGTGGATGTTTATCCACAAGGTTCCATGAGCATTGGCACCACAATAAAACCAGTGTCAGATAAAGATGATTATGATTTAGATGCAGTTTGTCAAATAGACTCCTCTTTCGAAGAGGCATCTGCTTTAAAAAATATAGTTGGAGATGTTTTAAAGAAGAGCAAACGATACTCCCGATTGTTAGATAAAGAAGGGAAGAGATGCTGGACATTAAACTATAAAAGTAATAATTTTCATCTCGATGTTTTACCTGCGGCTCCTTATGAAATACATACCACAAGAATACGAATTACTAACAAGAACTTAAAAACTAATATTTATGAGTTTAGACTTTCCGATCCTAAAGGTTACGCAGAATGGTTTCTTAATAAGCAAAGAAAAGTTCACGATAACTTGCTAGCAGAATATAAAGAGCAATATAAAAATTCTGTGGAGAGTTTAAAAGAATATAAGGTAAGAACACCGTTACAAAAAGCCGTACAATTACTAAAACGTCATCGAGATATAAAATATAAAGATGCGTCTGATAAAAGAAAAAAAGAAAAACCAATTTCTATAATCATTACAACGTTAGTGGCTAAAATGTATACTGGTGAAGAAAATATTTATGAATTGCTACGCAAGTTTGTATGTGATTACAAAAAATACATAGATGTTGATTCTGAAGGGAATTTTGTAATTTCTAACCCTGTTAATCCACAAGAAAACTTTGCCGATAAATGGAAAGAGTACCCAGAGAGAAAAGATGCATTTTTCAAATGGGTGGAGTCGGCTAAAAAAGAGCTTATAGATAATAACTTTTTAAAAACAGAAGGACGTATCGAACAGGCCAATTACTTGAAAACTATTTTTGGTGATAGTACCATTACAAATGTTTATTTTAATAGTACCAATCGATATAAAGATGGAAAGACTAAATGTATAAATCATGATTCACTAGCAACATTATCTAATCATACGACTGACATGAAAGTAAAAAACCACACTTTTTATGGAATTAAAGTATCTAAGAAAAAAAAAGAACTTGGCAGAGCAATTCAATGATTTAAAAAAATGTTTTGAATGTCTGCCAGGCTCTGGTATTTTTCATAATGTGCTAGTATGGATTCAAAAAGTTAAAACTTCTTATAATTCTAAAACTTATGTTATAAAGATTGAATATAACGGTTCTGTTCCTAAAGTATATGTTAATAATCAAGGAATCATACATTATAAAGATGAGAAAATTCCACATACTTATAAGGCGAATTACATAGCGGATGATAACCAGATAGTACAATTGTGCTTGTTCTACCCTCGCTATAGAGAATGGGAACCACATTTGTATATTTCTGAGTATTTTATTCCTTGGGCTATAGAGTGGCTTTTCTATTATGAATCCTGGAGAATAACCGGCCATTGGTTAGGTGGTGGAATACATAATGAATAATTTTAAGAAAATTATGTATATATTTTTTAGAATTATATTACCAATTTTTTTAATTATCACTATTTCAATTAGAGCATACACTTTTGTTACTGTAAAAGAGTTGGAAATTTTTTTAATACAAATCAACTTTGAAAACATTTCTCCTGAACACCCAAGAAGAATAATTACTGCTATCATTATTTTATGCTTATGGGCAATGTACTATTGTTTCAATAGAAAAATAAAACAAGACTTAATACCTGATACGTTATATGGCTCTATCCCCTATTTTATTTTATGGTTTTCGTCCGTATTTTTAGGAATAAAAGAAATTCACCTAAAATTAAAACCAATCCCTCTTCAATTTAAAATATTAAAAAACCATAATTGTTTTAATATTATTGAGGATAAAATACCGAGCGAGGATTGTGATTATGTATATAAAGATGATAATAAAGAAAGTGATACGATTAATTTAGTTATAGGTGATACTTATGAAATAACAAAAGACAAACTACCTAAAAGTACAATGTGTAACAGAACTATTATCGTCAAACGTAAAGATAATAAAAATAACAGACGGTTTTACTCTGAAAATTTGATTAAAGAAATTGCAAATATTATTAATTTATTAAAAAAGGAACATAAGGAATATAATTTGTTTTTTAATACCAATTCCAAAACAAATAAAGAATTATATTACAACGTTTTTAATACAGGGAGAGACGACTTTATATTAAATATATATAATGCAAATAGTAAAAATAAATTTATTTTTAATGATAAGCCATCTATTAAAATTAAGAATAACTAAAAAAGATAACTTGAGTGTTATCTTTTTTTGGAGAAGATTTTTTATACATCATTATTTCTTTACAAAAAATCTATTTTATATATCTAATTCTTGCTTTAATTTTTCTTGTAGTGCTTTTGAAAAATTAATCCCATTTCTTTCTGCGATTTCTTTTAACCACTGTGGCATAGTGACAGTCGTATTAACAACTTTTTTTGAAATCTTTTTTTCAAATTCAATTACATCTAATTCCACCATACTTATTATTTCATTTTCATCAACTTCATATTTCATATAATTTAGTGTAGGCGCTGGTAATTTCTTTTTATATTCTAATAATATATTAAACAAAACATCCTGTGCCATATAATATGCATCTTCAAAACTATTGCCATAAGTAAAGGCACAATCAAAATCAATAAATTCTACTAAAACTTTGGTTTCTTCCCACTTAAATTTTGCAGGATAAAAATATTTATTTTTTTTCATTGTATACTAAACTATGCCCTACGGATATCTCTCGGGAGCTAAAAATATACTCCCGTTATCCTTTTAATACTAGCAAGGGTACCTGGTGGTATGTCTTTTCTATATGGGATAGGAACAATTTTCCCATCTTTCTCATAGATTACATGAGAGCCACTTTGTCTTCTTTTTTTCCAGCCATTTCTTTTTAGCTCCCTTACTATGTCCTTATAGGACATAAATAAATCTTCTCCTTTCTTTTTGATGTATGGTTTTATTTTATCACCTTGCATTACACTTGTCAACACGTGTTTTAACTTTGCGTACATAAATATAAAAACAGATACTTCGTTATTCATGTATGGAACATAAGGAATATTAATACCTTTGCTATACTCTTTGCAATTATAAATCCTATATTTATTTTTATAAAAAGAGCAATTTATTAATTAATGGAATCAAACGTATGAATAAATAGATGTCATAGTATAAATTAATAAAATAATTGTATTTTACGGATATCAAAACACCCCATTTTAGTTACTTGGTTTATAGAAATTAAAAAAAGAATCGCTTTCCCCACACCCCTGGCAATTCTTTTGTTTTGATTTTTCTTTCTATTTATATACTTTTAGAAAAAGTAGAATCTAAAAATTCTTATTTATCTTAAGCGAAGCCCGAAATTTTTTGATGACTTTTTCGTACTCCAAATTCATCAAAAAAGTTTTAATTTTACTGGTGTAAAGATTATTTTCTTCGTATAATATAAATGTAATTTATATAAAATAATCATTATTATACAAATAATGAAATATTTTTTTGGATTTAGCAGATAGTGGGACTCTAGTATTTTGGATGAAATCTCCAAAACCACTGTTGGGAGTTCGATTATCTCATCCCCTGCCATTTAGAATTATAAGCAGCAGTGGTGCTGCTTTTTTTTGTAATATTTCTTATCTTCTAATGATATGCATAAAATTACAAAAATTTGAATTTTATCTATAGACCCGCTACCTAGTCGAACTTTTTGTAATATTTAGTCAAACTGAGGTATTTACTAATATAAATTTATATGAAGATATCGATTTTTTAGTATAATAATAGATGAAACGGAGGAACCATTATGGAGAAAGAGAAAGTAGAAGAGTTTTTAAAGAGAGTGGATTATGAGAAATTAAAAGAGCTGTTAAAGAGTATTGATGATGAATTGTTAACAGAAAGATATCCTTTTACAGATTCTAATAGTGATGATTCCTTATCAATAGAAGATTATAGCCAAGTAAAGGAAGTAGATATGGGGAAGTGGGCTATCGCTACTCCTGAGACTCCTATTTTAGCCACTTGGGCACTTGCTTCATGTACTGGAATTCTAGCTTTTGATTTGGAGAAGCAATTTGCCTTTTTATCGCATAGTGAGGCTATGTTTTCATTTTTATATCGTGGAGATGATAAATGGGGTTCTCCATCTATTTCTCTTCATATTCAGAAACTCGTTAAATATATAGAATCTGGAAATGAAACTTATAATTTATCATTTATTGTTTTTCCTGGTTCTTTTCCTGATAAAAAAATGGTTGCAACAATCAAAAAGAATATAGATGAAATAAACTCTAAAAAAATTAACGTTATTTCTTGTGAAGAAAAAAAACCATTTATAAGTATGGGAAGTGGTGGAAGTATTGCATTTGATAGTAGAAATGGAAATATGACTAGTTATGATCCTGAGAAAAATCCAAATCATGTATATGATGATACTATGGATAGAATGTATGGTGCATTAGGAAATAAGAAAAAGTGATTTTAAAATCCAACTATCCTATGAATCTTTAGCCTGTTAACAAATTTTTGTTAATAGTCTTTTGTTTTTATCTATTCATAAGTGTGATAAAATTATTTATATAGGAGATATAATATGATTAAAAATATTGAAAATACTATAATAAATGTAAAGTTTGAAAATCAACAACTTGATTTACCGGATAAAATAAAAAAAGAAATTAACGATTTTTGGAATCAATGTAAGTTAGATAATCCTAATTTATGGAATGGGAAATTACTTTGTGTCAGCGATTATAAAGAAGATAATAATAAAATGATGATTACATGTCAGATAACTGATTATAATCATCATTTATTTGATGAGAGAATTGGTTTATCTAGTGAGTATGGTTGTTATAATTTGGTAGCAGGATGCTTATTAGAAACTAATGATAATTATTATGTTATTGGAGAAATGGCTTCTAATACCTCTTTTCCAAATGGATTACAAATTCCAGGGGGAAATGTTGATAAAAATGATATCCAAAATAATAATATAGATATTGTTAATACCTTATTAAGAGAAGTTAAAGAGGAGATTAATATTGATTTATATGATAATAGTCAGGTAAAATCCTTTCAAATAAAATATATTAGCTTACCTAGCGAATCCTCTCACGCCTATTTATTAATAGCGAAAGCAAAATTAAATATGACAAAAGAAGAAATGCAAAATCATTATGAAAAATATTTGAGTTTTTTACAAAAAAATAATTTCGAAATAGAGTTTGAAAAAATTCATTTTATAAAAAAAGACTTAGCTATTAGACAATTAAATAAATTCCAAAATCAAAAGAGAAGTTACTTAAAAGAATTATTAGAACTGGATAGTAAAGATATTACTATTTAAATTTTATATTCCTTCTAATTATTTTTCTTTATATTGACTATTATTATTGTCTATTGTATATTCAAATAGATAGGAGTGATTCTGTTGACTAGACTGCAAAAGAAAATAGAACAATTTATAAAATTAAATAAAGAATATTATGATATTGTTGAACCGATTTTGAAGCATCCTGAAATTATTAAAAGGAAAGATTTTATTCATCATGAAAGTTGTAGTGTTTATGATCATTGTTTAATCGTATCTATTCTTTCTTATATTTGGGCAAAAAAATTAGGATGGGATTATAAGAGTGCTGCTATCGGAGGTCTTCTACATGATTTTTATGATGAACCATGGCAAAAGAATTTGCATATAACAAAAAAGTTCCATGAAAAACATGGTTTTATTCATGCTAGGCAAGCAGCAAAAAATGCAGCAAAATACTTTCCTGAATTAATTACTGAAAAAGTAGATAATATTATTCGTAGACATATGTTTCCTTTAAATATTATTCCACCTAAATATCGAGAATCTTGGATTGTTTCTATGGTTGATAAGTATACATCTTTAGATATCTTAAAGTCACCAAAGGAATGGCCAAAATATTTAGGATTTATAAGGAATAAACAAAATTAGTTGCTGGTATCTTTATTGATTCTAGAATTATTTCTTTTTGTATTTTCACTCTTCTATGAGTGTTTTTTTTATTAAATTCTTTTCTTATTCTCCTCTGATATTTTTGATTTTTCATCATATTCTTTTGATGCAAATGAAATCAAATCTTTAGTTTCTGCTGGGTTCTTATTCCTATTCTCTAATCCTTTTACATCATATTTTTTATTAAAGTATTCTATAGATTTTGGAAGCAAGTCCTTACTTACTTCTTCTAACAATTCTTTTTTACCAATTACTTTTAAAAATTTTTCTCTTCCTATTGTTTCTAGTAGATATTTTATCATTAAATAGGATAATTTTTCTCCATTGTAGAAATCTGTACAAAATGTTTTCCCAGACAATTCTTCTATTTTCGTTATTTTATAACAGTTTACTTCTTCTATTAATTGTTTTTCTTGTCCCTCATATTCCTTATCTAATACTTTCGCAACTCCTTCTGTTAGCCATTCTGGTTGTTGACCGAATATATTAAATTGAACAAAATGCACGGATTCGTGAAATATAGCAGTATCATATTCTTCTCTATTCCATTCTGTTTCACTTGGATTTTCTTTTGGGATAAATAAATTTATAGAGTTATCTTCATCTTTCATACAAGCTGACATGTATGAAGGGATATCTTTAAATCCTCTTTCTGTTAACTTTTCTCTTAATTCCTCTATTGTATCATATAAGTAAACATTGAACTTTATTTCTTTTGTTTCATTAAAAAAATCTAATATTTCTTTTTTTCTTCTTTCAAGTACTAAATCTACATGTTGTACGTAATCTAGGTGTTGTGGATTATAATATAAAAAATTATTTTTCAACATGTTATCCCTTCTTTTATTAGCGTGTTTTTATTTTTTTACTATCTAAGTAATAAGGATCACTGACATTTTCTTTCACTAAAGTGTCTGAAGTAAAATATTTATATTCTTCTGGTACTTCTTCAAGAGATTCAAATAATCTTTTTGATAGTGTTCCGTCTTCATTTATTTTATAAAGTTGATATTGATATGTTATATCTTGTACTTTATCGGTTGTATATTCATCTAATGGTATCTCTTGCCATTCATAATCCCAGTGATATCCACTGGTAAGTCCATAACTATATTCAAATTTTCCATTGAAGCTATATCCATAACGATACCCATAATAAGTTCCATAAACGTAATCATATACATATGCTTCTCTTTTTGGATAACATTGCAAAGATACCTGCTCTAAATATTTTTCATTATCTTCTATTCGATAGAGAGAATTTTCACTTATTTCAGATAATTCTTTAGTCATTGGTAAATATTCTTCTGTTCTTATTAAATCTTCAATATACTCCTTTTCACTTTCTACATATCTCGATAAATTATTATCCTCATTTACATACAAATGTACATGTGATTCCTCAATATTACAATCTACTGTTTTGGCTGTACATCCTGTTAACCCAACTATTATTCCACCATATATAAAACTTGTTTTTATCAAATTTTTTCTTTTCATAAATACCTCCAGGAGTTGTAGTTATTGTACCATAAATCATACTTTTTTGTTTATTTATTTCAAATTTAATTATTTAAGGATATTAAAAATGTTATAATACTTTTTATCAAGTATATTTTTTTATTGAAATGGGTGGTTATTATGAAAAATGAAGTTGCTTTAACTTATTTACAAACTATGATATTTAGTTATCGAATTGAGGAAATGAAAAATGAAAATCCATTTTTTTTCGATGGTATTGCAAAGCAATATCAAGAGTATGTCATAAATCGATCAAGTGAAATTGTTTGTACCTATCCCCAGTTTTTATTAAAATTAAAACCTAACGGGGATAAATATGTCATATCTCAAAGTATGTTTGACTATTTATCGCATTTAACTGGAGTGAATCCTTGCGATAAAAAAGTGATGAAGTTCTATAAACCCATTATAAAAGAAGTTCAAGAAAAAGCTTTTGCCGAAGTACTTGGTGATTTCGAAATACATAGTAATAAAGTACATAAAAAATAGTTGCTTTTCAGATTCATTTATATTAACAGTAAAAAAATACCTTATATAGGTATTTTTTTATAAATTTATTCCATAATAAGCATCAATTAAAATTTTCTTTAATTCTGTTACTAATGGTAACCTTGGATTCGCTGTTGTACATTGATCTTCAAAGGCATGATTGGCTAACGTATCTAATTTACTCATATACGTTTCTTCATCGATTCCATATTCTCTGAAAGATTTTGGGATACCTAATTTTTCATTCATTTTATTTACCATATCTATTAATTTATCAACACCATCTTCAGTATCTTTTACATCTAATCCTATCTTTTTAGCAAACATGGCATACTTTTCATCTGCAATGTAATATTCATATTTTGGAAAAGATACAAATTTGGTAGGACTAGATGCATTATATCTGATAACATATGGTAGTAAAATAGCATTACATCTTCCATGTGCTATATGAAATTCTCCACCTAATTTATGAGCTAGAGAATGGTTAATTCCTAAGAAGGCATTCGTAAATGCCATTCCTGCAATACAGCTTGCATTATGTACTTTTTCTCTGGCTTCTTTATCTGTTCCACTTTCATAAGCTCGAAGTAAATATTTGTAGATTAATTCTCCTGATTTTTCCGCAAGTCCATCAGTATAGTCACTAGCCATATTAGAAACATAAGCTTCTATTGCGTGAGTCAATACATCCATTCCAGTATCTGCAGTTAATACCTTTGGTAAGGTTAAAACAAAATCCGGATCGATGATTGCGACATCTGGTGTTAATTCATAATCAGCAAATGGATATTTTACATTATTATCTTTATCAGTAATTACTGCAAATGAAGTCACTTCGCTACCTGTTCCAGAGGTAGTTGGGATAGCTACAAATTTTGCTTTTAGACCAAGACTAGGATATTTATAAGTTCTTTTTCTAATATCTAAAAACTTCAGTTTTAATCCTTCTTTATCTACTTCTGGATGTTCATAGAACAGCCACATTCCTTTTGCAGCATCAATAGCACTTCCCCCACCTAAAGCAATAATTACATCCGGAGTAAATTGTCCCATGGCCTCTACTCCTCGATCAATGGTATCAAAAGATGGGTCTGGTTCTACATCACTAAACACTTCAAAATGAATATGATTCTCATGTTTTTCTAATTGATAAATTACTTTATCCACGTATCCTAGCTTTACCATAGATTGGTCAGTTACGATAAATGCTTTCGTAATTTCTGGCATTTTTGATAAATATTGAATTGAGCCTGCTTCAAAATATATTTTTGGTGGTACTTTAAACCATTGCATATTTACTTGTCTTTTTGCAACTCTTTTTAAATTAATTAGATTGACACTGGAAACATTATCCGTGGTACTATTTCCACCAAATGTTCCACAACCTAAAGTTAAGGATGGCATATTGGTGTTATAAATATCTCCAATTGCTCCATGAGTTGATGGCGAGTTTACAATGATTCTACCAACTTTTAAAACACTAGAAAAATGATTTATAGTATCTTCATTTTCGGTATGAATTACCGCAGAATGTCCCATTCCTCCAAACTCTACTAATTTTTCACTTAAGGTAATTCCTTCTGTTTCACTATCTACAATATAATAAGTTAAGATAGGGCTAAGTTTTTCTTTTGAGAATGGATAATCTTTTCCTATACCATGTTCTCTTACAACAATTACTTTGGTTTCTAACGGGATTAAAAAGCCTGCTTTTTCAGCAATATCACATGGATCTTTTCCTACTACTTCTGAATTTAGGTCATATCCATCTTCTTCTTTTGTGAACATATAATTTTCCAGTAATCTTTTTTCTTCTTCTGTGACAAAATAGCATTCGGCTTTTTTCATTAGTTCTTCAAATTCAGTACTGATTTCTCTATCTACGATTACTGCTTGCTCGCTAGCACAAATCATTCCATTATCAAAAGATTTTGACATAACTAGGTCATTGACACTTGTTTTTAACTTCGCATCTTTATGAATATAGCAAGGTACATTTCCTGGACCTACTCCTAGTGCTGGTTTTCCACAGGAATAAGCACTTTTTACCATGCCTTTTCCACCGGTTGCTAAAATTAAGCTTACATCTGGATGGTTCATTAGTGCTTTTGTTGCATCTATTGATGGCTTATCAATCCATAAGATACAGTCTTTGGGAGCCCCTGCTTTTACTGCTGCTTCTAATAGGATTTGAGCAGTTTTTACACTACAGTTTTGAGCAGAGGGATGAAAACCAAACACTATAACATTTCTAGTTTTGGCAGCAATTAATGATTTAAAACAAGTCGTGGAAGTTGGATTAGTTACTGGAGTAACACCGGCAATAATACCAATAGGTTCTGCAATTTCCATATATCCTTCTTCTTCATTATCTTGAATAATTCCTACTGTTTTATTGTGTTTAATACTATGGTAAATATATTCAGATGCAAATATATTCTTGGTGATTTTATCTTCATAAATTCCTCGTTTTGTTTCATCTACAGCAAGTCTTGCTAACATCATATGATTTTCTAATACTGCCATTGCCATTTGTTTTACAATTCTATCCACATCTTCTTGAGATAATTTTGTATATTCTTGCTGGGCTATTTTTGCTCTTTCTATTAAATCGTTAATCATCTTCTGTGTATCATTCATAGCCAATCCTCCCTATTTTAAGTTATTGTATCACATATTCTTTTTTAGAGAAAGAGATTACGTTATAAATTATAGATACTTTTTCATTTTATTTATATTTTCCTATGAGTTCCTTTTTTCTATATATTCCATATAGTCATTTAATATGTCATACTTTTTATTGTTCTCTTTCTGATAAATCGTTTTTATTATCGATAAAATATCTTCCTGCCCAGATTTTGTAACTACTTGAGAAATTTTTTCCTTATCTATATTCTTATACATTTTTGTATGCATATTCCACTTTTCCATTTTTATATTATCTACATTACTATAAGATCCATACATTTCTTTGGTATATAGATAATTTACGATATTACCTTTTCTTTTTAATTGTAATGATTTCTCTTTATTTTCATCTATATCTCGGTAATCAAAATCTACTCCTTCTTCTAACTCTAGAGAAAGATATACTGTTTGTTTCATTTTTTCATAGACTATGTTAAAAACTTTTTCTTTTTTCTCTTTATCTTCTAAATAGGATCTGTTTCTAAATTCTTTGTCCCAGGTACTTGCTTTTTCCATTATTTCTTGCTTACTTAGAGTATCATAGAACCCATATAAATTTTTCATACTATAAGCATTATTCATCATCCATTTTATCCAAACATCTGTTAACTCTAGAATACCTTCTATCCCTTTTGAAAAAAATATCTTTGGAGTTATTTCTACGTTTTTGGCATTTTGTCCTTTGGTTGCTATTAAACCGTTTTGTTCGATAGATTTTATATTTTCTTTCCTAGTAAAATGAAAAAAAGTATTTTCTTTATCTAACTCTTCTAATATAACTCTTTTCATATTTTCATTTCTTCTTTCTTCAATATTTTTTTATATTCCTTTATTTTGTTACTTTTAAAATCCATAATAGGAATTCCTTGATAATTTTGTATTAATAATTCCCCTAATAGTTCTTGCGTTTCCTCTGTTATACTTGTAGTACTATAGATTACTAGATTGTCTGTAATCCGTAGGCAACCTAACCTTCTACAGACATAATCAATTATTAGATTTTCTGGATAATCATTATAGTATTCTGGTTGTATCCTTATTTCTTCTAAAAAATCTTTTGCAATTTCAGGACATCTTATCATTACTTGGTTTAAGATTGTATTTGCGGTTGTCATATGACTATCCAAAGAATCTACAGGCAAATTCATCATACTTATTAAATTAGAGTCTACAAGACATCTCCCAATATTTTTTACTGATGCTTTTTTTAATTGTAATTTTCTATCCGAACATTGGGTTATAAATATTTTTTGCTCCTGTGTATTTATTTGTTCTAACTTTCTTCTTATTTTCTCATAGTCTATTTCTGTAATTTTTACCAAGTATAATTCTCCATTTTTTTCGCCAAGTACTGAAGATTCTACATATAAAGGATTCAATAATAAATATTTTTTTCGAAAAAACATAAAGTCAAAATACGGTTCGAAGTAACTATACTCTTTTTGAAATTCCATAAATTCTTCTATATTCTCTTCTTTTAAACATTCTTTTATACAAATATTACGTAATTTGGGATATGTTGCTTTTAATAATTTATTGTCTGGTGTTAATAATGCTACTAAATTCATTTTTGTGCCTTTCTTAGTTCACAAATGTTTTTTCACTAGGTACTTTCTTTTTTAATATTTTTATGTTTTTCGCACGTTTTATTTGAGGTGGTCGATATTCCGCTCTAAATTCTACGTTCATCCCGCTTTCTAGTTTTTGGCTTTGTTCGCTTGCACTTATATCTGAAATATGGAAATCAAATTCTTCTTGATTGGTCATAATTACTCCAAATCTACCATTAAAATTTCTAATTTCTCCTATTTTTTTCATTTGGTTCCTCCCTTACTACTTCCCCTGTCTATATTTAAATCTTCTGTTAACATTTGTATTTTTACCAACTCATTTTTTAATTGATGTATTTCATGTTCCTGGGCTAATTGATGTATTGGTAGTCTAATTTCTTCTATTATTTGTCCATTAGTCATTGCTATATACCAGTCTTGTCCTTTATATAGTTCATCATATTTTTCTATATTTACTTCTTCAAAGTTTCTGGCTTTTGTTTCTTTTTCTTCCCCTGCTTCTGTTAAATAGATATCTAGTGCTTTTATTCTGGTTATTTCTTCGGTTGTTATTTGTGATTTATCCTTTATTTTTTCTCTTTTTGTAGGATATGTGACTGGCATTTCTACTGTAGAATCAATTTCTACTTCTTTCGAACCTGTGGTATTTCCTATTAAATAAGCCAAATCTTTTAAATCCGCATGAGGAAATGGATCAACTAAGTAAGTATCTTCTACTATTTCATAATAGTCATCGACTAACCATCCTTCTGGGCTTATAAATACATATTTTAAGGTATCGTTATTTTCTTGTGATTTTTTTAACATTTTCGTTGCTACTACAGATAGGAATCCTGGATCATAAAAATCTATAGCGAATCCTCTTTCACTATAAATTGGAGCCAGCACCACATAATTGCCAGCTCTAAAACATAAGCTTCTGGCTACTACTTGGTCTGTTTCTTTTTTCTTTATCATTATGACATCTGCATTATGACCAGTTAAGGAAGAGAGAAAGGCTTCTTCTCCCCCTCCTCCTGGGCCTATGCAACACATATTATAAATTTTTCCAATTAATAGTCTGTCTACATCAGAATCCCTTGCTGTTTCGTAATAGCAGTCTAGAAATTCTCCTTCGATTGGTGGAACCGTTGTGTATTCACGTTTTAGCATCCATTGATATACATTAAGATACTCTGCAGGATTTTTACTAGTTGTTCTATCGGATTCTTCTAATTTTTCTAATAAATCTTTTCCTAAAATACTTGCACCAATATCGTCTATGCTATCGTAAGCTTTCATTATTGTTAAGAAATTTGCAAATTGAGGAATTGCTTCTTTTAAAGCACGATTCATAATGGCCGACCGAGGTTCACCTATTGGACTAGTTTGGATTAATCCTTCTTTTTTCATTTGTTTTAATACTCTTGGATAATTTCTTAATATCCCTATCATTTCTGGAATATCAAAATCCTCAAAATATCCAACCAGAGATAACATATATTTTAGTACTTGTGGTACTGGTCCTTCGTATAAAATATCTTGTGCTTCTTCTTCCGTAATAGTATCTATTATTTTTATTATATTTTCATCTATTTTATTTTGATTTCCAATCTGATAATTATTATAGTTATACCCTAAATCCAAAGACCTTAAGTCTTTTTTCGTTACCGATACGTTATCTAAAAACCTTGATTTTATCTGGGTATATTTATCTAGTACAATTGTAAGTATCTCCCTGGAAACATTAGGCAAAATACTACTTAAAGTTTCTTCTGTTAGTTTTCCTTGAATAAATAATAAATTTATCTTATCTAGTTCTGTTTGGTTAATTACTATATGTTCTTTTTTTAACTTCTTTAAAGAGTTTAAATATTCCTTATAATCTTTTACTAAACTCATTAACTCTTCTTTACTCGTTCCTAGTTTTTCAAATTCTTCCTTTTCTAGAATCTGATCTATTTTTTTCAATTTCGCTCCCCTTATTCGGCTTTCTTCCTTCTTTTTGGTGTATGGTATTTTTCTTTTTAGAGAATCTATCATCTTACTTTTTTCTTGTTTTATGTAAACATCTCTTTGTTTATTTAGTATCTGATTATAAAAATTGGTAGTAAGTTCTCTAGGAAGGTTTTTCTCTTTTCTATAGTATTCAAACAGTTCCTTTGTTTTTTGCAAACACTCATCATAAAATTTTGGACTGTTTATTTTATAATTTAAAAGAGTGGCAAAGTTTTCAAATTCATCCTTTTTATCTGCTATTGAAAACATTTTTAATAATTCTTGGTTAATTTGATCTATACTGGTAAAGCGAAAAGTTGTTTTATCTTTTTTATATCTTATTGTAGCAAGGCCATCCATTATTTTATCTAAAATTAAATATAATTGTTCTTGTATATTTTCATCCGCTTCTTCTAGTTGATAAGATAGATTTCTTAATAATCTAACCGCTGTATTGCCTGCGAAACTGGTTTCTTCGTTTGCATAAAAACATGGTAGATATTTTATTAGTTCTGGGTGTCCTAGTTTTAAATATTCTTGTAGAGCCACTTTTTCCGCTTCGGTTAGTCTTTTTTTCTTTTCCATATTTATCCCTCTTCTAGGTTTCGTTATTTATTTCTATTTTAACATACTTTTTATTATTTGAAAGATAAGTTTCATTGCGATATAATAAACTATGAGGTGATGGAAATTGAAAATATGCCCTGTTTGTCATACGGAAAATGATGAAGATTCTCTTTACTGTAAAAAATGTGCTACCTCTTTTTTTGAAGCAGAAGAAGAAGAAGAAAATGATCATAAAAAAAGAGATAAAGTAAAAAAGCAGAAGAAGGTAAAAAATAAAACGAAAACAAAATATAAAACAAAAGTACAAAAGGTAAAAGCTCCAAAGGAAAAACAAAAATCTAGTTTCTTTTCAAAGTTTTTGGTTTTTGTGTTACTTCTTATTGTGATTGCTTTGGCTGGTGTCGTTGGAGTATTTGCTTATCATTATTATCAAGAAAATAATATTGAAGTTCCTAATGTTGTTGGCTATTCTTATGAAGAAGCTACTGCTATTTTGAAAGAGGCAAAATTAAGTTTTCAGCAGAAAGAAGAATTAACTACCGATGAAGAAGAAGTTGGTATCGTTCTTAAACAAAGTAAACGTGCTGGTAGCAAAACACATGAAAATGCTGTTATTACTTTAACCGTTGGTGTTTTGGATACTCGTGTTATTGTTCCTGATGTTTTAGGGTTAACTTTAGAAGAGGCCATTCATACACTAAATCAAGTTGGTATCTCTTATCAAGTTGTTTATGAGGAATCGGAGGAAGAGGAAAATATCGTATTAAAACAGAGTATACGTTCTGGAAAAGAAATTAATAATACAGAAAGTATCACTTTAACGATTTCTATTTCTGGTGACGAGGATTCATCTTCTGACTCTTCGGTGCCGGAGGATGATTCTTCTTCGGAGGAAGAAGAAAATAATAATGAAATTATAGAAGAAAAATAAACTACCGATTGGAGAAATTTATGAAAAATATTATTTTTGATGTTGATCGTACATTAGTGGATAGTTATACTCCCGAACTTTCGACTTTAAAGGAAGCTATTTTCCTCGCTACCGGAAGAGAGTATGAAGATAGCGTTATGGATCAGTTAACCATACTTACTACGGATGAATTCTTTCAATCCCTTAAAATTACCGATAGTGACACTTTAAAAAGAATTAATCATTATTGGGGAAAACTATTGGAAGAAAATCCAGTTACCATGTTTTCTGATATTCCAGAGGTTCTTAATTTTTTGTCTAAAGAACAATTCTTTTTAGGTATTGCTACTTCTAGAACTAGAGAAGAATTGGAAGAAATAACTGATCTTATGGAATTGTTACCTATTTTTGATAGTGTTGTCACTTCTGATCAAGTTGTTCATCCAAAACCAAACCCTGAATCTATTTTAACTATTTTAGAAAACAACAAATTAAATCCTAGTGAAACTATTTATGTTGGAGATAGCAAAAGTGATATGCTAGCAGCAGCCTCAGCAGGAGTTTCGTTTGCTTATGCTGCCTGGGATAATCATGATGATACGATTACTTATGACTATTTATTGAATACCCCTAAGGATTTAAAAAAATTATTTTCCTTTTCTAAATAATTCATTATATTTTCTAGCTCTTCTATAAATATAGAGGGGCTTTTTTTAGGAACTAACAAATACACATAATTTTTTGTTCTAGTTAATGCGACATAAAACAATCTTCTTTCTTCACTATATGGATAAGTATCCTTCGTTCTTGTGACTAATCTTGTTAGTTTTTCCTCTGGTAATTGACTAGGAAACCCTGTTATTTTATTGTCTAGATTTATTAAAATTACATTATCACATTCTAATCCTTTGGATTTATGCACAGTCATGTAAGTAATATCCAAATATTCATATTCTTTTATTTTAATTTTATCTTGATTTGTCTTTTGAATATCATCATTTAATAATAAATTAATGTCTTTATTATTTCTTCCTAATATTAAGATTTTTTGTTCTTTCTTTTTCGCAAGCTCTTTTATGATTTCTAAAAATATTTTTCTTATATTCTTATATTTTAAAATTTTTATGGGACGTGTTAAGTGCTTTTCTGAATATAGTTTCTTTTTTATTTGCTTTTTATTTTTCATTATAAATGCCCCGGCAATTTGTATTAGTTCATTACTATTTCTATATGTCTTTTCTATTTTCATAATTTTAGCATCTTCAAAATAATTTTTAAAATTTAAAAATAGCGATATATCACAACCAGTAAATTTATAAATGGATTGAAAATCATCTCCTACAACCATTAATTTGGCATTTGTTTTTTTTATTATTTCTTTTATTAATTGAAAACGAATGTATGAAGTATCTTGATATTCATCAATAATTATGTATTTCAACTGTTTTTTCATTCCTACTTCTTTTACTTTTTTTATTGCTGTTAATAACATATCGTCAAAATCTATTTCTTTGTTTTCTTTTAAATAATTTTCATACTTTAGATAGATGTTTAAGATTAATGTTAAAATAGTCTTTTCTTTTTTATATCTAACATAATTTAAGGATTTTTTTATTTTTGATAAAAATAGAAGAAAATCTTTTAAATTATAATTATTACATTTCATTAATTTAATGAAAGTTATCGATAGTTGTTTTAATTTAAAAATCTCGTTTTTTTTCGTTTCCATGATTTTCTGATAAGCAAGTTCTTTCTTCTTTGTTTTTTCTTTAAAATATTTACATATTATCATTAATAAATATGGATTATGATAAATGTCTATTTCAAAAAATTCATTTACTATATTTTCTAATAAAGAATCGCTTGCTATTTCATAATTTTTATATTCTTCTTTTATTATTTCTAAAGATAATTTATGAAAAGTATATGTTGGTACTTCTAATATTAGTTCTTGTTTTATTTTTTGCTTTAAAGATTCGGCTGAGGATTTTGTAAATGAGATACATAAGATTTCATTTTCCGATATCTTTTTTTCTTTTACCAAGTAAGAGATTTTTCCTAAGATAGTTAATGTTTTTCCGCTTCCCGCTCCTGCCGTTACTAAAAGATAGTTGTCTTCATTTCTTACAATCTCTTCTTGTTGTTTATCTAATATATATTTTCCAATTTGCATATTTCTTATCATAATCATTATTGTTTGGATGTGCAAATTCTTATTTTGGCGAAAGTCCCTATATTTTTTCTATCTTTCACTTATTTACAGAGAGATTTTCTTTTTTTATAATTAATTTAGGTGAGTAATATGCAAATAGTAATTTCCATACAATCTATGAGGGATTTAAAAAAACTAGAACGTCGATTGTTTTTCTATCGTTCCTTTCTCTGTCGCTTTATTTCTTTTTCTAATCAAGGAAGTTGTCTTCCTATTGATCCTATTGTCAAGGCTTTAAATATAAAAAACAAAAAACAAAGAATTGTATATATTTACGATACTTTATGTAAACAGGTAGACTCTTTTTACAGTAAAAAAAATCTATGTGATTTTCAACAGGAACAGTGTGTTGTGCAAAGAAGAAAAGGAAAATATAAGAATGGTTGTTGTCGATTATGCAAATACTCTAGTCCTAGAGGATGTATAACGAGTAATTTTACATGTAAAATGTTTTATTGTTTTTCTGTCAAAGAAAAAAATAGGACGTTAAGTCCTAAAGATCTTCCTTTACTTAAATGCTTTGGTTTTAGGCAAAGATTTTTACTTCGTTATGAATTTTTTTCAAGTCGTGAAGATATTCTTACTGATTTATGGATTGAAAGTATTCTTATCAATTTCTTTCGTATTTATCCAAGATTTCTTTCTAACATTTTTTTACGAAAACATTAATTATCTTTTTATCATATCTTGTCTTTTAATTTTTTGATTATTTCTAGGTCCTGTTCCTAATGTGGCAATGGGAGTATTTGTTTCTGTTTCTAACCAATTTAGATATTCTTCTATATATCTATTAAACTTTATATCTTGTCTTTGGGCAGTTACTCCTTGATATCTACTAGATAAGTGTTGAAAAAAATTTAGGTATAGACAATAAGGCTTGTTAAATCGAACATTATTCTTTAACTTTTTTATGTCTAACTCGAAGATTCGTCTTTCTTTTTTCGTTACTGTTGTTAATTCTGATAAATCTTCAATGACTTCTCCTGCGATTTTACTATTATATTTTCTTATTCCTTGTTCTTTATAATATAATCTTTCTAGTTCTAATTGCTCTAGTTTGGTTAAGTTATTTGGTATTTTCCTTGGACCAAATAATTGTAATTTAGCATCATTTGATAAACTATTTAAAAAATATTCTTTTTCTTCTTCCGTTAATGTTACATCCCCTAGATATTCTTCTATATTTTCCATGGTTGGATAGCACTCATATTTTGCTCCTAGATTTATTTCACTCCAAGTAAGTTCTCTACTAGTTCCGTAATTTCCACTATTTATATATTCTCCTGTTTCCGTAATATTACTAATTCGAATTGGAAATGGTCGAATAACCATAATCGTTTCCAAATGTCTTTCTGGTGGGATTGCACTGTCGGATAATAATCTCATTGTACTAACATCTCTACTGGTAGTATTGGGATAATTTCCACTATGGTTCAAATCCAAATCACACCCTTGTGCCCCTTCTAATAGAACATACCCGTCGGTTCTATCTAATTGTTCGTACAATCTATCATAGAATTCATCGTTTCGACATACAATCATATTTTTGTAACCTTTAAAAAATTCTAAGTTCCTTTTTCTTTGACATTTTTCTGCTGAGGCTACGCCTCCTCCTTTAAAAGTTGAACCACTTTTTAATGTTTTTCTTTCTTCTTTTTTATGTCTTTCTTCCACTAGTGGTACTAATTCATGGACATATATTTTTCTTCCGTTTAAATATTTTTCTGCACCTTGATACTCTTTTTTTAACATATCCATATCGATTATGGATCCTGGTCCTATAAATAACTCTGTATCTTTATTTACTATGGCTGTTGGTATGTTATGAAAAACTGTTGTATTTCCTTTGCTATCTACAAAAGTGTGTCCAGCGTTTGGCATACTATTGGTAATTGATGCTGTGATTTTTATCTCTGGATCCGTTGCTATTTCGCCGATTACTTTCGCTTTTCCACAACTACCGGCGGCACCATCAATCACAGAAATTACATTTCTTCTCATTGTACCACTCCTTAGTTTTTTATTATATATATTTTTCTTTTTTTTCACAAGAAAAAGACCTATTTTGGTCTTTTTATATTTAAAGCTCTCATAGAATTTAATATGGCAATCATCGATACTCCTACATCCGCAAATACCGCTTCCATCATGCTTGCTATTCCTAGGGCTCCAAGTATTAAGAAGAATACTTTAATACCAATCGCAAAATAAATATTTTGTTTTACAATTTGGATTGTTTTTTGTGATAAATAAATAGCATCTCCTATTTTTGATATGTCATCATCCATAATTACTACATCTGCTGCTTCAATTGCGGCATCACTTCCTAAAGCTCCCATGGCAATTCCGATATCCGCTCTTGCTAATACTGGTGCGTCATTCATTCCATCTCCGACAAACGCTACTTTTTCCTCATCTTTTTGTTCCTTTAGAATTCTTTCTAACTTATCTACTTTATCTTGGGGTAATAACTCCGAGTATACTTTGTCTATTCCAAGTTCATTAGCAATACTATTAGCAATTTCATTTTTATCTCCTGTTAACATAATGGTGTTTTGGATATGATTTCTTGCTTTTAATTCCTTTAGTGTTTTACTTGCATTCTCTTTTACTTTATCTGCAATAACAATATAGCCTAAACATTCTTTTTCTTCTGCTACATAAACTATCGTTCCAATTTCTGTTGCTCTTGGATATGATATTTTATACTCTTCCATTAATTTGTTATTTCCAACTAAAATTTGCTTTCCATCTACCTTGGCTGCGATTCCTTTTCCGGCAATTTCTTTTCCATTCTTTATTCTATTTTGATCAAAATCTTTTCCTACTTTTTCTCTTATTGCGATTGCGATAGGATGGGAAGAAAAAGTTTCGGCAAGAGCAGCTATTTCTAATATTCTTTCTTTTTCTTTTGCCTTTATTTTTGTTACTTGAAATTTTCCTTCCGTTAATGTTCCTGTTTTATCAAATACGATGGTATTGGTATTTGCTAAAATTTCTAGGTAATTACTTCCCTTTATTAAAATTCCTTGTCGAGAAGCTCCTCCAATTCCACCAAAGAATCCAAGAGGAACAGAGATTACAAGGGCACATGGGCAAGATATAACTAAGAAAGTCATTGCTCTTTTCACACATTCTAATAAAGTTAGGTTTTCTATGAATATTGGAGGGATAAAAGCTACTAACAATGCTAATATCACTACTGTAGGAGTATAGTATTTTGCAAACTTTGTAATAAAGTTTTCGGCTTTTGCCTTTTTACTACTTGCATTTTCAACCAAATCCAAGATTTTAGAAGCTGTAGATTCACCAAATTCTTTGGTAACTCGGATTGTTAGAATTCCACTTTTATTTATACAACCGCTTAGCACCATATCTTCAGGGGCTACTTTTTTCGGTAACGATTCTCCAGTTAAAGCGGATGTATCCAGTAAAGATGTTCCTTTTTCTATTTTTCCGTCCAAAGGGATTTTTTCCCCTGGTTTTACAATTATGATATCTCCTACTTTTATTTTTTCTGGATTCACCTTGATTATTTGTCCATCTTGATCAATATTAGCATAGTCTGGTCGAATATCCATTAATTCCGCAATGGATTTTCTAGATTTTCCTACGGCATAGGATTGGAATAGTTCTCCAATTTGATATAGTAACATCACAAGAACTGCTTCTAAATATTCACCAGTTCCAAAGGCACCAATGGTTGCAATACTCATTAAAAAATTTTCATCAAATACTTGTCCAGAGAAAATGTTTTTTATTGCTTTTAATACTACTTGATATCCCACACTTAAGTATGCAACTATATATAATATTAACTTTACTATGTCTATTACTGGTAATACTCTAATTAATAATAGAATTATTATAGTTATAATAATTTTTACTAGTTCTTTTTTCTCTTTTTTTGTCATATTATCACCTATTTATCTAGTATGGTACAATCTGGTTCTATTTTTTTACATACTTTTTTTATTTCCGTCATAATTGTATCATAATTTTGATTAATTACTTCTACTTTCATCTTTTGAGTCATAAAATTGACCGAGATACTTTCTACACCTTCAATTTTCTGGATAGCTTCTTCCATTTTTGAAGCACAAGCTGCACAATCTAAATTTTCTAATTTAAAAACTTTTTTCATATTATTCCTTCTTTCATTTGAACAATTATTCAATTGTTACTATTATTATATTTGAATATATATTCAAATGTCAATGTTTTTTTAATTGTTTGATTAATTTTTTTTCTTGACTTATAATAAATTTGAGGTGATATTCTTGGAAAATAATGCAGATATAACAATCCATGATGTAAATTTAGTAAATGAAATCAAACAAAAATTAGATTCTTATAATACTATTACCGATCTATCTGACTTTTTTAAGATTATGGGAGATAGCACCAGACTTCAACTATTAATGGTGTTGGAACATGGAGAACTTTGTGTTAGTGATTTGGCTTATTTACTTAATATGTCCATTTCTGCTGTTTCTCATCAGTTAAAGTCCTTGCGAAATGCAAAACTAGTTAAAATAAGACGTGATGGGAAAAATATTTATTATTCTTTAGATGATGATCATATTAAGTCTATTCTAGAAGTATCTTTGATGCATATTTTAGAAAAATAAATTTATAGGAGGTATTTTATGATTATTAAATCAAGTGCAATTGATCGCATGTTACAGCAGCATCCTAATTTAGGGGAAAGACGGTTTGGTCTTCCTGAAATTGGAGGAAGAGATGATGGAGATTCTTTTAATCCCACGGTACAAGAGATTGCGGATGCGATTGAATATTACGGATTTGAAGTTAGGGATGACGATATCGCAACCGTTCCTGATATTGACTTAGGAAGTGGAAATCCTACCAAGTATCCACCTTTTCCTATGTCTATCGAAGAAATGAAGAAATCATTGGATTCCCTTTCAATGTATAAGTATCCATATACTGAAGGAGCGGATGATATTCGTCAAGTCTTATTAGACTATGTAGAAAAAGAAGGGTTTATTAATACTCAACCTTATAATTATTCTGATATTGACGATAAAGGATTATGTGTTCATAATATTACCTTTTTACCTTCTACTTCCATTGCCTTTAATATGATTGTTAATATTATTTCCAAACCTGGCGATGTTGTATTAGTTACTGGTCCTAATTACGGATTGTTTACTATACGAGCTGAACGTGCGGGAGCAGAAGTTGATATTCTACCTCTTTCTAAAGAAGATAATTGGCTCGTAAATCCAGAAAAATTAGCTAATAAAATTGATGATGTTAATGATAGTTTGCAAAAAGTTTATCATAGACGAAAGGGTTATATTCCTCGTGTTGTCGCATTTGTTAATGCTAATCCAAATAATCCTACTGGTAAGGTCATGGGAGAAAAACAGGCAGAATTATTAAAAGAAATTGGTGAAGTCTGCTTAAAGCGTGGGGTCTTTATTATTGATGATTTGGTATACCGTGATTTAACATTCGATTCTTCTAATCTTGCCAAGCCAGTCGCTACTATTCCTAGAATGTTTCGTAATACTATTTCTTTATTTGGGCTATCTAAAAGCTATGGTATGGCAAGTCTTCGAGCAGGGTTTGTTGTTGCGGATGAAGTAATTATCCGAGAGCTTATCAATCGTATTTTCCAGGGAATGGATTCTGCTCCTGATATTGTTGGTCGAGCTCTTGCGGGTGCTTTTAATGTTCGCCCAGAAAGGGATCATATCTATCAAGATTATTTTTCTAAATTACGAAAAATTTATCAGGATAAATATCAATTATTAAAAGCTTTGGTAGAAGGTATTGATACTATTACAGATAATAAATTAAAAGACTCTATCCTTCAAAAGATTACTAGCATTATTTCGGATAAAAAATTACAAAAGCAAGTACTTCAAGGTCTTCCTTATACAAAATTCCCAGATAATTTGGAACCAGAATCCGGCTTTTTTGCTATTTTAGATTTCACTAAAGTTCGTGGAATGAAATATCAAAACATGATTATTAATACAGAAAGAGATTTACTAACCTTCTTTTATCGTACTTATCGTACTAGATTTTTGGTTGGACAATCTATTAGTTGGCCTTATCCTAATGAACTTGTAGGTCGAGTTACTTTTGCTTTGGAAGATGAGAAAATTATTTCTGCATTGACCCAGATGAATTTATCTCTTCATTTATTAACACCAGGAGAAGACTATATCATTCGTAAAAATCTACGGAAAGATCAAGTTCAAATAGCGCATATTAAAATTGATGGTTGGCGCTGTGCTTATGATAAAATTATCGCTTCTAAATATTTAAAATCTCTAGATTATGAGGAACAAACTCAGCGATATTTGAGTAGTTTTGAAGAGTATAAAGATCTTGTTTTCGTTGCTGTCCGTCGTGATGAAGTCTTAGGATATGCTTGTTTTTCTCCAAGGGATAAAAGTAATAAATATGATTCTGAACTTGTTAGCTTATATATCAAAAAAAGTGAATCTGGTCGCGGAATTGGTTCTTCTTTACTTATTGCTACCGCCAAAGAATTGTATTCCTTAGGAAAAAATAATATGATTGTATGGTGTTTTGCTGATAATACCAATGCTATTCAATTCTATGAAGGTTTAGGTGGACTTAAAGTAGAAGAAAAAATGGCACATATTGGTGAAGAGGATTATTTAGAATATGGTTATTATTTTGATTTAGAAAAAGTTACTTCTGAAAATTAATCTTTTACTAATTTTTACTTGCTTTTTTTTCTCTAATAGAATATCCTAAAAGTAGGAAGGAGTATTGAGATGAAAAAAATTGCATTATTCGGGTTTGCTTGTCTTTCTTGTTTACTATTAGCTGGATGTGGGAGCGAAAAGGTTCTTACTTGCTCTATGACACAAGAACAGAGTGGATTGAATATGGAGCAAATTGTTGACGTCACTTTTTCAGATGATAAAGTAACGAATGTTAAAATGACTGTAGATAGTGATGCTACTGATGATACTATTAAAGATAACTGGGACACTTTTGCTAGTATGTTAGATCAACAATTCCCTGATTCTGATAAAGAAGGAATTAAAGTTACAAAAGAAAACAATAAAGATAAACATAATTATAAAATCGTTATTGATGTAGATGTTACTAAAGCTAACGATGACGATTTAGCAGAATATAGTTTATCTGGTCTTGCTGATGCTGAAGGTACTTACGATAGTGTAAAAGAACAAGCTGAAAAAAGTGGTTTTACTTGTAAATAGTAAACCACTTTTTTTATTTTCCTTTTATAAATAATTGTCTGATGGAATAATTTCAATTCCATTCTTTTTTAATAGCTCTGCGGTTACTCCATCTCCTTCAGTCATATGATGAGTAAATGTTCCATCTTCTATTTCTCCACAGCCACAAGAAGGACTTCTAGATTTTAATATTGCTTTTTTCACACCTAATTTTTTTGCCAAACGTAAAACTTCTTCGGCTCCTTTTTGATATTCTTTCGTTACATCTGTTCCATCTTTTGTTATAACTTTATCTTCTTTTCTTTCTGCTCCTGGTCTTGGAGTTTTTAGACCTCCTAACTGTTCTGGGCAGACTGGAATAAAATCATATTCTTTCATTAATTCCATTAGTTTAGGTGTTTCATTATTTCCACCATCGTATTTGCAGTTTAATCCTACTAGACAAGCACTAATTAATATTTTTTCTCTTTTCATGTTATACATCCTTTCTTTTTTAGTATAACATAAAATTTTAATTATTAGCTATTGCATATAGAACAATCTCTGTAGGGAATAATTCTCTTCCGTAACATCGAAGATAAAACTTATAATTCGGATTTATATCTTCTATCATTCTAGGTATTTTCCATAAATCCTCATGATTATGATAAACCGAAAGCAATAGTTTTGGAGAAGTTTTCCTAATATGGTTCTGGCAACCAATTAGGGCCTTCGATTCCGATCCTTCAATATCCATTTTTATCATACTAATTGGCTCATCGATATCTAAATCTATACTCGTCCCGTCTAATATCTCATCTCCTATTTCGGAAATTTGATTTGCTGATGCCCCCTCTTCATTCATACTCATATATACCTTTTGCATTTTATCTAATACTGCTTTTTTTCTAATTTCGATATTTGGATAATATCTAGTATTATTTTTTAATAATTCTATACTTTCTGGAGTAATTTCATAAGCATAAATTTTTTTATACTTTGTTATTCCATAATTATCTATATATGTTAAAATACTATCTCCTGTGAAGGCTCCTATATCTACTATTATTTCCTCTTCGGTGGGTTTTATTATATCTAAGTCCCAATATTGATTAAAATTTCCTTCTAGGGAAGTCTTTGTTATCGTAGTATCAAAATGATACCAGTTATTTAATATCGCATATAGAAGCTTCTTGGAGCGATAATCTTTTAGTTTTTGATACAACCATTCATAATCTTCTACGTGTTCTTTTAGGGATTTCGCTCTATTATATAAAGTTTCGTATTCCCCATTACTTTCTTTTAATTTTCCCCAGTAATTAAAGGTTTGAAAATAGTTTTCTAATCCAATTTTTATTTCCGGGGATTGTTTTATATAAGTATCTTTTATTTCTGTAAAGATTTCTTCTTTACTTTTTCTTTTTAGGTCTGTTATTAACTCTTGAAACTTTTCATCTATTCTATTCATAAAAATCTCCTTTTTTCCACAGTTTTTGTGGATTCTTAAACTATTCTTTTTTTCTTAGTTATTAATTTTCTTAACCAATCCACAGGAATTACCGTTGCTGCTATTACTATAGTTATTCCTAACTCTTTTCCTGTTAATCCATAGGTTCTGAATAAATCTCCACCATAATATATTAAATATAGTTGGACAATTATAATAAATAAAATAATTATAATAAAGGCTTTATTTTTTTTTAGATTTGATAATAGATTTAGTCTAGGTGTTCTAGCGTTAAAACAATTAAATATTCCCATGAAAATAAATAAAGCAAAAAAGGCGGTCATTAAATATTTATCTGTTCCATTCATTCGGTAAATGGAAGAAATCCAAGGACTTTTTAAGAAGAAAATACATAGTGCTGAGGAATAAATCCCTGTGAATAAAATTTCACTATACATGTATGAATTCATAATTTTTTCATCTTTTGGTTTCGGTTTTTCTTCCATATAGGAGTCCAGTGGTGCTTCATAGGAAAAAGCAATTCCAGCTAAGGTGTCCATAATCATATTAATCCATAACATTTGCATTACGGTTACTGGACTTTCTATTCCTATAAATGGTCCAATAATCGATAGACTCACGGCACATAAGTTAATGGTTAACTGAAAGATAATAAATTTCCTGATACTTTTAAAAATTGTTCTTCCATAGGATATGGCTTTTGTAATAGATAAAATATTATCGTCTAATATGACAATATCACTTGCTTCTTTTGCTACTTCTGTTCCACTTCCCATAGAAAATCCAACATCCGCTTTTTTTAAGGCCGGGGCATCGTTTACTCCATCTCCTGTCATACCTACCACTAAGTTTTCTTCTTTTGCTATACGTACTAGTCTACTTTTATCTTGTGGCATGCTTCTGGCAACTATCTTTAAGTTTGGAAGAATTGCTTTTATTTCTTCATCCGGTTTTCTATTTAACTCTTCACTTGTTAATACTTTATCCTTTTCACTATTAATTAATCCTATTTCTTTTCCTATACTTATTGCGGTATCTTTATTATCTCCTGTAATCATGACGGTTTGGATACCAGCTTTTTCCACAAGTTGTATCCCTTTTTTTGCTTCTTTTCTTACTTCATCTTTTATGTATAAGATACCAATTAAAGTTAGACGTTCTAACCTTTCTAGGTTATAACTATCATTATAGGCAAGTAAAATTACTCGAATCCCTTCTTTTGTTTTTTTTCTTATTTCTTGTTCTAGTATATTTTTATTTAATAATTGTTCTTTTCCTCCCGTTTTTGTTACATACGTTTTGCATAGTGGCAGTAGCTTTTCTGGAGCTCCCTTAATATAATTTATCTTCTTTCCTATATCAATTATTGCTCCTGAATATTTGGTTTTACTATCAAAAGGGATTATTTTTTGTTTATGATATTTTTTTCTTCTATCGGATTTGATAAATTCTAATATTGCTCGATCTGTAATATTGCCTCCTACAGCATTATTTTGTTCATCTAAATAACTTCCGTTATTATATAAGCAATTGTTTTTTAGATGTTCATGAAGAAATTTATGTTGCTCTATTTCTCGTTCCGTTCTATATTCAGTAATATCTCCGTCTAAGAACCCTACTACTTCTAATTTTCCTTTCGTTAGTGTTCCTGTTTTATCTGTAAATAATATATTTAAACTCCCTGCTGTTTCTATTCCTACCATTTTCCTTACTAACACATTGTTTTTTAGCATTCTTTTCATATTGGATGATAAAACTAAAGTAATCATCATGGGAAGACCTTCTGGGACAGCTACTACAATAATTGTGACACTTAATGTTAGTGCGTAAATCAGATTATTTACTAATACAGGTATATTGGTTATGCTTTCTAATATTTTTTCCATATTAAAAGAATTGGCTACGACTATTTCTGAAAATAGATAAGATATGGCTACTAAAATTGCACTTATATATCCTATTTTACTAATAAACTTCGCTAATTCTTTTAGTCTTATATTTAAAGGACTTTCTCCACTTGTTTCTTGCAGTTCCTTACTCATTTTCCCATAGAAGGTCTTATCCCCCACTTCTGTTACTTCCATGTAAGCTTCTTCCGCATAAATAACGGTTCCTCGGAACAATTTATCTCCTACTGTCTTTTCTGTTTCTTTCGCCTCTCCATTCATACTAGATTCGTCTACTAAGACAGAACCTTCTTTTATTATTCCATCGGCTGGTATCTTATCGCCTGTCTGTAAGAGGACAAGATCACCTACAACAATATCATCTATGGAAACTTCTTTGATTTTTTTCTCTCTTATTACCTTACATTTTAGTTTGGATGAAGTTTCCTGTAACTTTTTAAAGGCTGTTTCGCTGCCATACTCAGAAACGGTTGATATTAAAGAGGCAATTAGAATTGCGATTACAATTCCTAGCGTTTCAAACCAATCGAAATCATGAAATAAAAATATTGTTTTCATTCCTAGGGCAATTAGTAATATCTTAATAATTGGATCTCCTAGTGATTCTATAAATAATTTAAAAATGCTTTTTTGTTTTTGTCTACTGATTTCATTACTTCCATATTTTTTTCTTTGTTCTATCACTTCTTTGTTCGTTAGTCCATTTGCCATAAATTTCCTCCTAACAAAGTGTATGATAGGAAGGTATTGTTTATGCCAATTTATCTTTTTATAAATTCTGCTGGTCGATAAGTGAAATCTTCTTTTGTTGCAAATTTATGAACTTCTTCGATAGTATTATTTCCCATTATTTTTCTTTGAAATTCTGTAATTTTATCATTATGCAATAACTCATTAATTTCTGCTAAGTCTTCTGGTGTTGGGCTGTTACTTAGAAAGGTCTTTGCTAAAACATAACCCATCGTTTGGCGATATATTCGTAATTCATGATTATCTGTTTCTAAGAGAAAAAATAAATTGTTTTTTAGATCCTTGGGAGATATGTGTTCTTGTTGTATTAATTTATTGTAAAAATCATCCTCTATTGTTCCTTTCTCTTTTTGTTCTAGATATAATGGTAACATTAATTTTAAATATCTTAAATTGTTGGCATATATTTGTTTACGTCCCTGCATCGTTAAATTCAAATCATATTCACTATATCCCTTTTTTCTTAAAAAATCTATAAACATTAATTCCGCTGTTATAGAAACTGTTTCTGTAAATACTAAATTCATAATATGATTATTTAGATTTAATCGATGAAAAAATTCATGGACTAATTCTCTTGCCTGAATAATGGTATTATTTTTATTTATAGTTACTTGATAATCTCCACTTTTTGCCCATCTTCTTATACCGCTTTCTTTTACAGGATTAAATATGACTTTGCTGTTTTTATAATCATTTAATAGGGTTTCTTTATAAGTTGGATTACAAAGTTCCAAAAATTCGGCAACTAATAATATACTGTCTTCTTCTGATAGAGAGGGAAGCGGTCCTTCTACTACCCCTTCTTCTATTGGTATTTCTGCCTCTTTTATTGTCATATAAACTTGATCCATAAAATTATACATGAATGGATCTTGATCTTTTAGCTGATTGAGAAAATAATTAATTTTCTTAGGTATTTTTAGATATAATTCTTTTGACATATTATCACAGCTTTCTTTGGGTTGTTATTTTATCATAGTATCTACTATTTTTCAATTTTTTGATTTATGATATGATAGGCTTGAGGCGAGTTTATGAAAGAATTAGAGATGTGTACTTTATGTCCTAGAAATTGTAAAGTCAATCGTTATAAGAGTGTTGGTGTTTGTGGGGCAGGTGATAAAATAAAAGTTGCTCATTATGGTTTGCATATGTGGGAAGAACCAATTATTTCTGGAGAATCTGGTAGTGGTACTATTTTTTTCTCCTATTGTAATTTAAAATGTATTTTTTGCCAGAATTATAAAATTAGTGCGGAAGGGTATGGAAAAGAAATCACAGAAAAAAGATTCCAGGAATTATGTTTAGAATTGCAACAACAAGGAGCTAATAACATTAATCTTGTTACTCCGACACATTATGTTCCGCAAATTGTAAATATTATTCATAAAATTAAAGGTAAGGAGTTAAAAATACCTATTGTTTATAATACTAGTAGTTATGAAAATGTATCTACTATTCAAATGTTAGATGGTATTGTCGATATTTACTTGGCAGATTTAAAATATTATAATGATAATTTTGCTTGTAATTATTCTCATGTAAAAGATTATTTTCATTATGCTAGTTTTGCTATTTGTGAAATGGTAAAGCAAGTTGGTCCTTTCGTTCTTAAGAATAATTTAATGAAGCGAGGGGTCATTGTTAGAATACTTGTTTTACCAGGTCATGTAGAAGATGCTAAAAAATTAGTACATTACTTATATACTACTTATCATGATACTATTATTATTAGTTTGATGAATCAGTATACTCCGTTGAAAAAATTTGATAAATATCCCAATTTAAATCGAAAAGTTACTGATCAAGAATATCAGGAAGTTATTGATTATGCGTTGGATTTGGGAGTTAAATATGCTTTTATTCAAGAAGGTGAAACACAAAGTGAAAGTTTTATACCAAATTTTGATTGTTCTAAGATATAATATTAATAGGAGGTTGTTATGAAAAATTATAGAATTAATCCAGATAAAAAATATGTTTCTGCTATTATGGAAGGTTTGCAAAAAAAAGACGGACACTGTCCTTGTCGTGTAAATGTTGATGATACTACACTATGTCCTTGTGATGAATTTATACGTGATGGTATTTGTAAATGTAAATTATATATTCCGATGGAAGAAGCAGAAGAAAAGTTAAGAAAAATGAAAGAAAAAGAATAGTCTTACAGATTATATAAATTTTAATTTTTGATGAAGTTCTGTGAAAATTATATGAAAATTGCCTATTTATTGCCTCTTTTTCTTTTGTAGATGTTTAAATCTATGGTATATTTATAGGGGAGGTAATACAAATGAAGATATTTAAATTTCTGATTATATTATTTGTTGGAATTTTATTGATACCAAATACTGTTTTTGCAGAAGAAAGTAAGGAAGAAGAAAATCAAAAAGTTAATATATATTTCTTCTATGGAGATGGTTGTGGATATTGTGCTTCTGCGGAAGAATTTTTCGAAAGTATTCAGGAAGAGTATGGGGATAAATTTAATCTTGTTATGTATGAAACTTGGAATGATACTGATAATGCTGAATTGATGGATGCAGTTGCAGATGCACGTAAAGAAGAACCTCAAGGCGTTCCATATATTATTATTGGTGATCAATCTTGGCAAGGTTATGATTCAACTTATAATGATGAAATTATTGATAAAATCGAAGCTGAATATAAAGTTGCTGTAGACAATCGATACGATATTATGAATTATGTGGATGGTATCGATCCTACTATCTCTTCTAATGAAGAAAGTTACGCTGGTGATATTGCTGCTGTAATTGCTATCTTACTTGTTGTTTCAGGCGTAGGTCTTGGAATTTGGTATGCTAGAAGTAAAGCTAGTTAAGAATTAATAGAAATCTTTATATAGAAAACTGCTAATTTTAGCAGTTTTTTTTATTGACTTTTTTTCGGTTTTATTGTATAACTGTATTAACCAATTGATACAAAGGAGGTAGTTATGAAGTTTGAGTTTGATGATGATAAACCCATCTATAAACAACTGGTAGAAAAACTGAAATTGGAAATTGTCCTGGGACATTTTAAAAGTGGAGATAAACTTCCCTCAGTTCGAGAACTTTCAACTATGCTTTGTGTAAACCCAAATACGATTCAGCGTTCCCTTGCTGAACTTGAGAATTTAAATTTGATTTATACGAAGCGAACTTCCGGAAAATTTGTCACGGAAGAGAAAAATATCATTCATCAAGTAAAACATGAATTAGCACAAGAAAAAATAGATACTTTTATTTCTGATATGAAAACTATGGGATTGGAAATAGAGGATGTTATTACATTATTACAAGAAAGGATGCGTTCATAATGGAATTTGTAGAGTTTAAAAATTTATCTAAAAGTTATGGAACAAAAGAAGTATTAAAAAATGTTAATCTTAAAATTGAACCGGGGAAAATCTATGGACTTCTTGGTCCAAATGGTAGTGGAAAAACTACCATGATTAAAATTATTAATGGTTTATTACAGCCTACCTCTGGAGAAATTTTAGTTCAAGGTCATCGCCCTGGAATAGAAAGTAAGAAGGTAATTTCCTTCTTGCCAGAGAGAACTTATTTAAACATGAATATGAAAGTTTCCGAATTAATTCAGTTTTTTAAAGACTTTTATGAAGATTTCGATGAGAAAAAAGCAAGAAAATTACTAGAGCGATTAAAAATTAAGGAACAAGATAAACTTAAAAACATGTCAAAAGGTACGAAAGAAAAAGTTCAATTGGTTATGGTTATGAGTAGAAAGGCTGATTTATATATTTTGGATGAACCTATTGGTGGAGTAGATCCTGCAAGTCGTGACTATATCTTAGAAACCATTCTTACAAATTTCAACGAAGGTTCTTCTATTCTTATTTCTACTCATTTAATTGCTGATATTGAGAAAATATTAGATCAAGTCATCTTTATTAACCAAGGAAAAGTTGTTTTAAATGAAGATGCCGATACGATTCGTAAAAAGAAAAAAACAACGATTGATAAGTTGTTTCGGGAGGAATTTAAATGCTAAGTAAATTATTAAAATATGATTTTAAATCTTTATCAAAATTATTAATTCCTGTTTATTTAGTAACTTTATTATTAGCTGTTGTTGTAAGAGTTGCTAATATGTTAGCGGAGAAGTTTTCTATCTTTTCCGTACCAAGTGGATTTCTTAGTGGTATTTTTATTGTTGTACTTATCGCTATTCCTATCGCAACATTTATTTTTACTATTGTAAAATTTTATCAAAATTTAATTAAAGATGAAGGATACTTAATGCATACCTTACCAGTTTCTAAAAATAGTTTGGTATTATCTAAAACAATTAGCTCTATTGCATTTATGTGTTTATCTTTCCTTTTTACCATTCTATTCCTATTTGTTGGAGTCTATGGTATTTGGTTTGATTCTAAGTTTTTATCTTTATGTTTTGATTTTCTTGGACAAATTGACACATTATTTTTAATTCTTATTTTACTTTCTATTTTGATTAGTGTGGTATTTAATCAAGTTATGGTTTATGTATCCATCGCTTTAGGACAAAAACATAATAATAAAATTTTATATTCTATTATCTACGGAGTAGTAATTTATAATGTTATTCAAATTTTATCGGTTATTATCTTACTTCCTTTTATGTTATTTGATCCTAATTATCAGTCCTATATTGATGGCACTAATCTTGGAAGTTTTGAATTAATAAATGGTTATTTAATTCTTGCTCTTATTGTGTCTTTAATCTTTACCATTATTTGTTATGTCCTTACTGTTAAAGTATTGGATAAAAAATTAAATTTAGAATAAAAAGATTGCTTTTTAAAAGCAATTTTTTTATGGAATAATTAATACCTGTCCAATGGATAATAAATTGGAGGTTAGACTGTTTAATAATTTTAATTCTTCTACTGTAGTATTGTTATCTTTGGCAATTGACCATAGACTATCTCCCTTTTGAACTGTGTATGTTTTTTTGTTGTCTTTTTTAGGAATTTTCAATTTATCTCCTATTTGTAAATTTACGGTTTCTAAATCATTTATTTCAATTAAATCATCTACAGAAACCTCATATTTTTGAGATATTAACCATAAACTATCACCTTTTACTACCGTGTAGATTTCGTAATTTTCATCCTCTATTATTTCTTGTCTAGGGACTTTTAATTGTTGTCCTATGTATAAATTGTTACTGGTTATATTATTTAATCCTTTTAATTCGTCTACAGAAAGGTTATATTTTCTGGCAATTCCATATAGTGTATCTCCTTTTTGAACCGTATAAGTTCCATAAGTTGGAGGAACTTTTGTTTCTGGGATAAATAATACTTGTCCTATTTGAAGTATGTCTGATGTTAAATTATTTAATCTTTTTAATTCTGCAACCGTAGTATTAAACATAGTGGCAATTTTTGATAAGGTATCTCCTTTTGCTACTGTGTAAGTATTCTTTTCTGTACTCATTCCAGGAGGAATATAGGTATAGCCTCCGTAATCAGCAATTGCTTTTACAACCCCTTCTACATAATCCGTTAGATTATTTTGTAGTTTTTGTTGATCCTGGGCATTATCGATAAATCCATATTCTACTAAAAGTGATTGCATAGGAGAAGTATCTCTTATAATATAATAGTAATCTTTACTAGGATTTTCTGGAAGTCTTCTTTGATAAATCTTTCTCATTTTTTGACCTGCATCACCAATATTTTCTAAAGCCATACTGGCTAATGTATCATCGTTACGCAGTGCATAAATAATTTCTGCACCTTCTCCTCCTCGTGAGTTTAGTTACCATTAGTTATTATACTCTTTTAATGTCAATCATACCGTTTGCGGTATAAAAGTAAAAATTTATTTTATTTTTGCTATTTTTTTTAAATTTCTAAATCCTTCGCAACCAATTATTTCAATTTGCGCAAGTTTATCTAATTCCTTTTCTATTGTTACATGAATCTGTTCTGGTAAATACGATATAAATAAACCGTCTGTACCAAACAAAGCTTTAATGTCGTTCACTTTTTGAAAATATCTGTTTAAAATTTGTGGTTTTGAATTGTTTACTGAAAATTGTGTATCAAATATTTGAATTGAAGCTTTTTTTAATTTTTCTTCATTTTCATTAGTTGTAGGAATAGATTCCAACAATTCTTTATAATTAGAACTTAAAATTTTAGTATTATTCTCATATTCTTGCATCAAAAAATAGTTACAGTTGTTTGTCAACATTTGTTGATTATTAAAAAAAGCTTGTTGTTGTAGTTTTTTTGCCAATACCAATTGCTCTCTAATTAATGATACACCTTCATAAAAGTCATTTATAATTCTGATACTATTTGAATCAATATTTCCTACAAAAAGATGTTTATATTTATTCCATTGATTATCATCTAATATATCAAGTGTTTCATATATTCCAGTTGCATTTAATTGATTATTGCTTATTATTTCAACTATTTTGCCAATTTTTTCTTTTAATTCATTTATTTGAGATATAACTAAAATAGCCGCATTTCTTTTCTCACTTCTTTTTTGTAATTTATATACTACTAATGCTAAAGTTCCTACTCCAATCATTAAAATATTACTCCAATTTCCGGTAAAAAAATGAAATATTTCTTTCATACGCTCTCACTTCCTTGGCTACTTATTATAGTACATATCTTTATAAAAATAAATATCTTTAAATCTTTTTGCTAGTTTTAAATTAATATTTTTTACCTTTTCTACCATAAGGGTTTCGAACTAAATTTGTTTTTTCATATTTGAAAGAAACTACTGGTACAATATTGTATTTAAAATATATAGTAATATTCCTATCTTTATCAATAACTATTTTATCTATTAATGTATCTATTAATTCTTTTTTAGGTTTATTTAAATCCAATAGTTTCTTTATCTTTTTAGTGTAGTCTGGTAAAACATTTGCTTTATTTTTTATTTTGTACTTTTTTATATTTTCATTGTCTATTAAATTGTTAATTTCTTTTAATTTAATTTCAGACTCTTTAGCCAGTTCTTTATAAGTTTCAGTAGATATTACCCCATCACATCTATCATTATATAAAGTTGTAATTCTCTTAGTTATTTTTTCTTTTTCTATTTCCAAACTTTTAATAACTTTATCTATGTTATTAGTTTCCTTGTAAACACTTTTAACAACCTCATCATTTAATTGTTTTAGATCTAATTCTTTCATTAACTTAGAAATAGATTTATTTATTTGTTCTAATACTTGTTCTTCTAAATAATTATATGGATAAAAGTGTGAATAACATCTACCTCTAACTGGATCTCTTGAATATCTATTACAATTAACTGACCAGTAATCTTGTTTTTTTCTATAAAGTACAGTAAGTTTATTTCCACATTCCTTACAAAATAATTTACCTTCTAATAATCTTTTTTCTCTATCAGTTTTTATTTCATAATTTCTTGTGTTTCTTTTTCTTAAATTATTAACATAATCAAAAGTGTCTTTATCAACTAATGGTTCATGAGTATTTTCTACCACTATCCATAATTTTTCATCCAATGTTATTTTCTTTTTGGATTTATAACTTACTTTAGTCTGAGTGTGCTGAACTAAATCTCCTGTGTAAATTCTATTAATTAAAATCTTTTTTACTGTGGAAATATTCCAATTATCTCTATCAATTAATCTAGATGAATAATTAGTCTTTTTATAACCGCTAGGAGTAACTATATGTGCTTTATTAAGTCTATTTGCTATTTCGGTAGGTCCAATACCATCTGCTCGCCATTTAAATATCTTTTTAACAATTGGAGCTGTTTCTGGATTAGGGATTAAGTGTCCTTTATCTTTTGGATCTCTCATATATCCATAGCATGGAAGACTTCCTACAAATTTACCACTTTTTCTTTTTTCATTTAAAACATTTCTAATTTTAATAGAATTTTGTTTACTATAATAATCATTACAAGCAATTATAAATGTTGATGAATCATTACTAGCTTGATTTTTAAAACTATCAAAAGATTCTAATATAGAAATAAATCTTATGTTATTCTCTGGAAAAAATGTTTCAATATAGTAACCAGTCATAACATGATCACGACCAAGTCTTGATAAATCTTTTACTATTACACAATTAATTTTTTTATTATTAATATCTTCTAACAAACTTTTAAATCCAGGTCTTTCAAAATCAGTTCCAGAAAATCCATCATCAACATATTCTTTAACTAAATTAAAATTATTATTTTTAACATAATTTCTTAATAATTCTTTTTGATTTATTACACTTTCACTATCAGATTCATATTTTTTGTCCTTATCTTCTTGAGATAATCTTATATAGATTCCAACATTAAAATCTAATCCATATAAGTAAGTATTATTCATTCATTCCTCCAATCCTCTTACTTAATTGGGTATTTAGACAAATGAATGATAACATCATTGATGAATAATTGCAAATCATTAATTATTATTTACTCCTTCTTCTTTCATTATCTCTTCGATTAAGTACTTCAAAATAAGATCTTTAAATGAAATTTTATTCAAATAGGCTCCTTCCATATTTAAACCACCTATTTAAATTTATGTTTAAAATTATTTTTTTATCATGCATATATCAACTTCCTTTCTCTTTTTAAATATATAAAATAATTTTATATTTAATATATAATATTAATATTTTTTATATTCTATTTATTATATTATTATGGATATAAAGATCCATTGAATGTAAAATATACATCCAATTAATTAGAACAATTCTTCTAAACTAACGGATGTATATTTATCTTTGTTAATATAAATTTTTCTTTGAAATTTATGTTTATATTCCATAGTTATATAATTATTATCTGATAATTCTTTTAATAGTTTAGTTATTCTTCTAGATCCTACCCCTATTAAATTACCTAAGTAACTATTATCAGCATAGCAATAGCCTTCTTTATGTGTAAGTAATAATAGTCTAGCGTATAACAATTTACCACTATGTCCTATGTTCTTATCATCAGCTAAAAACATTGGGATTTTTAAATATTTGTCAAAATTCATTTATCAGTCTCCTTTCTTAATTCTTTTGTATTAATTTTTAACATTTCTAAATAACCCATTTCCAATAATTGAGTCATCATTTTAGAAATAGATATTTGGTAGAAATCTGCCATTAATTTAATTCTATCAAATAGTTCTATTGGTAAATATAATTTAAATATTCTCATAACATTCCTCCTATCTTTATTTAAATTAAACAACAAAAAAGACTTACATTTTATAAGTCTAATTACATAAAATAGCAAACAAAATCCCTCTAAAGGAGAAAATCTCCTTTAATATGTTTAAACTATAACATATGTTTTTTACCCCTTTTCATATTTCATTTTAGTTCTTTGAAATATGTTATAGTTTAAACTGTATTCATCTTATATTTCTATAAGATAGGTTCTAACATAAGCCTTATATCTTACTGAGCCTCTTATAACTAACGTCCTTTGACTCTTTAGTTAAGTGTTACTGTATACATTCCGTTTGAGTATTCTTGATATATTAGATAATTTAACTCTTCTAATATCTTAAGACTTTTTCTCAAACCTTTGTTTTTGATGTTAACTACTTGCTGTATCTCTCCTACATTTATATCTGTTATTATTCTTCCGAATCCCTTGGTGTAAATGTAAGAGTAGATATATTTGGTCTCTTTTGGAATATTTTTATTCTTCCAAATATCTTTTGGTACTTCTAGACACCTCATTCTCATCTACTATATCTGCCTCCTTTCTATTGATGTAAAACTCATCAACTGCAATTACTATACTATTACATTTTGAGTTTGTCAATACATTTTGTTGACTTTTACATCACATTATGATATTATTAACTTGTATTTGAAAGAGGTGTATTTTTATGCGTAAAAATAATACAACTGAATTAGGAGAATTAATTAAAAATAAAAGAGAAGAATTGGGTATTTCACAAAGAGCTCTTGCTCGTGAAGTTAATATGGACTGTGCTGAAGTTTCGCGAATTGAAGCTGGCAAAAGACAAAAACCTAATATTCTGTACTTAAAAGGAATATCTGAAACACTTAATATTAGTTTAGTAGAATTAATGAAACTTGCTGGATATAGTGATGTAGAAATAAATTGGGGTACTGATTTTTCAAATAAAAGATCAACTACTGATTATCAAAAACAAATTGAAAGTTATGAAAAGTTTTATTTTGATGTGTTAGAAGATATAGAGATTAGAAGAAAAAGTGCATTTGAATGTAAAGGCATATTCGCTGATATTATAGATAGAATTGATAACCCTGGATATTACTCATCAGAAATAACTTTAAAAGATATTTCAGAAAAACTAAAGGAAGCATCAAGAGTAATAAACAAAAATATGGAAAAATTTGATAAAGATAAATTACCCAAAGATCTATTTTAATAACTATCCCACTTTATCTGATTTTTTTATACAAAAATTACATTCTTAAATAAGCAGGATAAGAAGATGGCGCCACAAAGTAAAAAAAACCTTATAAAATAAGGAAACTTAGTGGTGCCATTCTTATTTCGTACTTACGAAATTCATCCTACTTTGTAGGTTGATATAAAGGTTAAACATAAGTAATCTAGGACTTTAAAACAACAAAAATCATCCTTTATTCTAATTTTTATTAAAAATAGTAGGATGATAATTTTTTTATAAATTTTCTAAAATTCCATTTTCAAGATCATCAATATTATACATTGTTTCTAATTCATTAAATGTTTCTTCTAAATTTTTTCTAGCACTATTCCAACCAGTACCATCAGTAAACCATATAAATGTTACGCCATCAACCTTTTTAGATTCTTGTGCTAACATCTTATAACTTCTAGCAGTTTCATTTAATTTAGAACCACCACCAGAATAAAAATTAGTTTCTATAACATATACTTGTTTATCAGTTTTAATAACAAAGTCAAATCTTTTTGTTGAAGTATTATTTCCGGACATTTCACTCAAATCAAGATTCCATTTCTTTTCTATATCCTTTAAATACATTTCTTTAAAGTAATTAACATCTTTTTTATAACCTGCTTTTATGATATATGATTCAACTAAATTTTCCATTAAATGTCCGCCACGATTTTTTCTTCCATTTGAATCAAGTCCAACTTCTATTCCTAGTACATAATCATATAAGTTATTTATAATATGATTTTGTAATAAATTAAATAGTCCGCTTTCTTTCATAAACCTAATATAGTCTTTTATAGAATAAACCATTTTATCAAATTTAAATAAATATTCATTTATTTCATCTTTTACAAATATCTCTCTAGAACGAACTGCAAGCAACAATGGAATACATTCTAGAGTTTCAGGATATTTAATTAAGATGTCTTGAAACTCTTCTTCAATGTTTTTACTACCAATTAAAGAATTTAAAATATTAAGTTCCACTTTTACTTTATCTACATTTTTATATATTTTTTCAAAGTCTACATAATAAGTATAATCTGATATACTTGTTTTGAATTTACTTAACCATTCGTTAAAATTTCTAGCCATTATTATCATTTTCCTTTCTTTTTATTGTTAAATCCAAAAATTCTTTTTCTTTTTCTATACCAATATATTTTCTATTTAATCTACTAGCAACTATTCCCGTAGTACCACTACCATTAAAAGGATCCAATATTAAATCCCCTTCATCAGTAGAAGACAAGATTATTTTTTCTAATATTTCTATTGGTTTTTGAGTAGGATGTTTACCGCATTTTTTCTCACTAGGTTTAGTTAAAGACGACTCCCAAACATCTTTCATTTGTTTGCCACCATTTAATTCTCTCATAAGAGAATAATTAAATTTATGTTTTGCATTTTTTATATCTTTTCTTGCCCATAAAATAGTTTCAGTAGAATGAACAAAATATCTACAACTAATATTTGGTGGAGGATTTAACTTTTTCCAAGTTATATTATTTATTATTTTGAATCCTTCTTGTTCTAATGCCATTCCTATTGAATAAATATTATGCATAGTACCACTAACCCAAATAGTACCATTATCTTTTAATACTTGATAACATAGTTTAATCCATTTTCTATTGAATTTGTGTTTTTCTTCTATACTAATAGATTTATCCCAATCACCTTTATTAACTGATACCATTTTGCCACCACTGCATGATATTCCATCACTTGACAAAAAATATGGAGGGTCTGCAAATACCATATCAATACTTTTAGGCTCAATACCTTTAAGTATTTTTAATGAATCGCCTTGTATAAGTTTAAAATCTTTATTTTCATAATAATATTTTTTACTCATACAAAAAACCTCCTCATATATATTATACTATGTTTATTATTCAAATCCTTTTTTATTTTCAAAATTTGTAATAATAACTTCCTCTACTTTTCCTCTTTTCTTTCCATTGGCATTTATATTTCTTTTCGCTTCAATTACATGAATATTAAAATCCTTATAAAGTTCATTTATTAGTGTTGTATTATGATTAGAAAGCATCACATAGCAACCTCTATCAGATAATTCTTTAAACACTTTAGCAAGTCTTTTTTGTTCTTCTTTTCCGAAACCTTCTTCAGTATAACTATTAAATGTAGAAGTATCAGAATCATAAGGGGGATCGAAGTAAATAAAATCTCCTTTTTTAGCATCTTTTACTGCTTCTTCAAAATCAACGGATAACAATTTAACATTATTATAATTTAAGTATCCACATATAATACCTAAATTTTGTCCTTCATAAGTATTTACTTTAGTTTTTTTGCCGAAAGGTACATTAAATTCGTTTTTACTATTAACTCGATACAGACCATTAAAACAAGCTTTGTTTAAGTAAATAGTCCTTGCTGCTCTTTTGTAATCTGATAACCTATTAAATTTCTTTTTATCCCTATCTAAATTTCTAATTTCATAATAATATTCTTCAGAATGTTCTGTTTCATGATGATTTAATTCTCTACACATTGCTTCAAATTTTTTCTCATCTTTAATGCATTCATATACATTAATAAGTTCCTTATTATAATCATTTATAACTGCTTTTTTAGGTGAAAGTTCAAACAGTAATGCACCACCACCAACAAATGGTTCATAATAAGTATTAAACTCATCTGGAATATATTGTTTTAATTTATCTATTATTTGTCTTTTTCCACCGGCCCATTTTACAAATGGTTTTCCTTTAATCATTTATTATTACCTCCATAATTATTCAAAAAAATTATCAAACAATTCGTGTATAACTTTTTCTTTAAATTCAGCATCTTTCTTTAAAGAATCTATGACCCAAGAGAAATATAAATTCTTAGTTATACCAAAATTACCCAAACAGCTTACAAAACCTTTATTTGGATACTTTCTTACTATCATATCATAATCTTTCGATTCTAATGTTTTATCTAATTCTTCAATAAAATTCTCAAACACTTTTAAAAAATTACTTTTATTTTCTTCATTCATTAAATTAATTTTACTACTGAATTCTTGTATATCATTATCAAAATCGAGTTTCGTTGATTTTTGATACTTTGGATATGCCTTATTAATATAATCCTTTACTATTCCATGTTTATCTCTTATCGCCTGCTCAATTACTGCATTTTTAAATTTTTCTAAATTGCATTCCAAGCTATACTTCTTGCATATATATTCTAAAATGCAAGGGGATAATAACATATTTTCAATCTCATTGTACTTTAAAGTAAATATTTTCTTTTGCTTTAATTTATCAATTTCGCTCTTTATTCTAAAATCATTATCTATAATTCCGTAAGCATTTCTATTTAAATTAAGATAATTATCACCATTCAACATTTTGCAATAATCGATAACCCTATCACAGGATGAAACAGGTATTACTTTAAATTCTTCAAATAGCGAACAATAAAATTTATAATCTAATTTTCCTTTTTCACTTTCAATAAATAATATATCTTTTTTAGTTCCAACAACATTAATAATGTTTTCAATAGAAATTTCATCAAAAGAATTAAATTCGTTAATATACCAATCTTTTCCATCAAATTTTTCTAGATATATCAGTTTTGCGTTTGACCTTAATTCTATAAAATCAACATTGTGAGTGCAATATATAAAAACAATATCATCACGCTCTTTTTCTAAAACATTAAATAATTCATTTAATAATGCCGTATTAAAATGGCTTTCTGGTTCATCTATAAAAACAAAAGAATTCTCTGGGCAAAGCAGAATAAATAAAATAAATTGAACAATACTTTTTTCTCCATCACTACCAGATTGTATATAGTATGGTTCTATTCCTAGTTCTTCATTATATAGCATTATTTTATTGGTACTTGTATCTAGAAAAACGTTCCTATCCAATCCTAAATAGTTATATATTTTTACAAACTTATTATAACTAAGTGCAATTCTATTTCCTTTACCATCAGATATTGTAGTTTCATCTTTTTGCAACTCTTCTATCATTCTATCTTTAAACAATAGTGTTAAAACGTCATTGGTATAAATATTGGATAAATTACCAAAAATTTTAGATAGTGGATATTGAGACTGATAAGCCATATTTATATAATTTAATTTTCCAAACCTAATTTCCCTATCTGATGGAGCAACAAAAGAATTTGAATTAAAATAATTATCTTTTATATAATTTAATAGTCTTGTTTTCCCAGCACCATTTTTTCCAAAAATGACATAGTTTTTAGCCCCATAAGAAAAAGACTCCATTATCTCTTTATTTGTATTAATCTTTAAAATATTATTTGAAAAATCAGCATATCTATTTATTAAAAGTTCCGGAGAATCTGTTCCAAAATTATGAACATTGTTTATATTTACAGAATTTAAAAGATTACTAAATTTATTTTTTAAATGTTTTTTAAAATTGTTATTATATTCACCCCAATTATTTTCACACTTTTCTTTATAATCAATTACAATATGCTCTATTTCATTTAACTTATTTTCTAAATCTTTAAATTTGAGTATATCTATTTTTTCTTTTAAATTAGAGTAATCATCCATAGAAAGCTTATTTCCAAACATATTATTAAAATCATTATAATTATACATTCTACTAATTACTGATAATTCATTTTTCTTATAATTATATATTATTTCTTGAATTTTATTAAGTAATTCTAAAATAGTTAATTGTAAATTATCTTGTTGCATATTGCACCTCCCTGAGCTGGTTTTAACAATATTTAATATTATATCATGAAAAAAGACACTTTTTTCAAAATGCCTTAAATTTCTGCAATATTTATTTTACTATTATTCATTATAATCCATAAAAAAAGTATATTATATGATGCAAAATCATATTTATATATTATCATTTATCCAATTATTAAATTCAGTTTTTACTATATCTGCATAATATGCTTTATCATTTATGTCATAATTAAACCAATTTTTTACATTTTCTCCTGGATTATTTTTTTGTAATATATCAATAAAATTAGCATATGTATTAGAAGAAAATCCTATTCTTTCTTTTGAATTTCTACCAGCTAAATTAGCAATATTGCAGGCATTTACTACCGCATCACCAATCCATATTTTATCATTAATTCCAGTTCCTTTTTTTCCAGCTTTAATAATCAAATCTTTGTGTTCTCCTATTGATACACCAATTCCAACTTCAATTTGATGATATCCATTTTGTATAAATAATTTATTTAACATTTTAACTAATGTATTAATATGAAAAGCTATATTAGCCAACTCATAAGTAGATTGCTTCGTTGGACAAAAAAACACGCCATAAACACAATCACCTCTAATTCCAATTTCTCTAACATTAACACTGCTATTCATAATTGTTATAATTTCTGAAGAAAAAGATCTTAAAATTTTTGAAACTTCTAATTCATCATTGTTTTTAATAAGCTCTGTTGACCCTACAATATCAACAAAAATAGATCCAACCCAGCTTTTTATTCCATTACCATAAGTGAAATTATCATCATTGCTGGGTATATCTTTTTCTAATATTTCAGTGTCATTTTTTAAAATCTTTTCAACATCTTCTTTTCCTTTTTTATAATCGTACATCATTTTTATTACTCCTTACAAATAAACTAATATCCCCAACATATAAAAAACAAAAAATATTAAAACACCAAGGAAGATACGACTAAGCCCAACTTTATAATTATTAAACTTTTTTGTACATATGCTAGAATTAATGTAAACTTGATTTAAAACGTCATCTAACAGTTCTCCCTTTTTTGTATGATAAACTTTATATTTAAATTCGTTAACAGATTCAAAACTACAAATGTCCCCAAAGTACAATATAGACTTTCTTTTGTTAATATTTAATTTTAATTTTGGAATTAAAACTAATATTAAATTATAAATTCCATTTATAAATAAAACTAATGAAAAAAACATTATGATTAAATAAAATATGTCACAAAACATAATATCATTAAAAATTTCATTAATTAACTTATTCAATATATTTATAAAATCCGAATTGCTAAATATTATTGTAAATAATACACCTAATAATCCTAAAACAATAGATGCTTTTGTATCTGAATTAATAATCCATGAATTAATATTATCTAAACTCTTGTATGCATCATCTATGCTATATGCATTATTATTTTTTATTTTCATACTACTTTTCCTCCAATATTTTTAAAACTTCATCTAAATATCTTCCCCATTCTTTTTCTTTGGCTGTACCTTTATTTTCATTTATTCGTTTTTCTATTTCATGCCTTATTTTATATGATTTATTATTATTTCTAGCCCATATGACAGTTTCTTCTCTTATCAAAACCCAACTGCTATTTTCGATCATTCTTATCATATAATTAAAACTATCTACATATGAGCCAAGAATATTATAGATATCAATTAATTGAGCGAGTATTGAATTTTCAACTTCATATATATCTTCCCCTTTAAGTTCACCAACTTTATAAAATAAACCTAATAGTTCCATGATTTTTCTAAATCCTAATTCTTTTATTAACTCTCCTTGTAAAAATAAACTGCGTATAATACTATCACAATAGTCATACAAATTATTGAGCAAGTCTAAATTTCTGCTTTTTTCTTCTAAATTTTTTTGGGCGTCTGAATTGATTTCATTCTCCCGTTCCATTAATTTTTTCTCTTTAAGCAATAATTTATCATACGTTTGGTTTAATTTATCAACAATAGTACTTAATACTAATTCCTCAGTAGCTACATTATTTGAACTTAGCTTAAATTGTTCTCCAAGATCTTTATAATAATCTAAATAAAAATCTGACACACAATATCCTATATATTTTTGACCATTTTTGATTCTTATTACTTTATTCCATTCAACATTTTGTTTAAAGCTATCAGTTAATTTTTCATACACTTTTTCCGATACAAATATTTCATTTCCATTACTTATATCAGAATATTTGCTGGCATAATTAGTTACTTTAGACACCCATACACAATCAGTTTCATTTTCTTTGCTAGCATTAGACTCCAAACCATACATGCCAACTTTTGAAACTAAAACCTTTCCAGTATCTATTCCTATACCACAAGAAATCATTTTATCACATACGTTTTTCTTTAGATTTTTATTTAGCGAAAATACAATGCACGTTTGTAATGCTCTAGCACAATTTATAGCATTATCAACTGCACTACAAAGAACATTTCCAGCTTCGTCTATCTCATCATAAAATACTCCCATTATTCTATCGCCTAAAAATTGCCTAGTAACACCGTTATTTTTTCTAACACAATCTACTGCCATTCTAATAAAAGAACGGTAAATTTTAACCATTGTTTTTGGCAAGCTTAAATCAGTAAGTTCTGTTGATTTTCTAATATCAATAAACAATATTGTAGCATCAATCACATGCACCTGATTATTATCCTTTAGATCTGCAACTGTAGGAATATTATTATTAATATTAATTTCCTCCACTTTTTGTAACGTTATTTTTTTTATTTGTTCATCCATTTTATCAAAATCATCACGCATAAATCCCATTGAAATTACACCTCACTTCAAAAAATAAGCAGTATCCATCTTAAAAAAGAATGATACTGCTATTCTTAACTACATTATACAGCAAAAATAGCCATTTTTTAACATTTGAAGTGAAATATATTAAAAATTCTTTATTTTATGCCTTTATTCAAGCCAAAAATTCAATTTTAGTATAATTTATCAATAAATTTATTTAGCTTAAATATAACCGTCTAAATACCCAATTAAATTATGTAATGGTAACTGAACTCCGCTCCTCCGGAGTTTATGTGATTGGAAATCAGGATTGCATTAGGATCTCCATCAAAAGCTTGATTTGCCCTTCTTAATCGTTCTGTTCTTGATATATCTTCATCCGTAGTTTTTACTGATACTACAGGAATACCTAACTCTTGTAATCTTCTTGTCATATAATTCGCTGCCTCTAAATTAAAATCTTTTTCTCTTAAATTTCCACTAATAGCTCCTGGGTCACTTCCTCCATGACCAGAATCTACTACAACACCAGTTATTTTCCTTTCATTCATCTTTTTCACCTCTACATTAAAATATGTAAAGATAGGCGATTTTGCCACTAAATTAAATACACTAGTAGGAAAATTTACAAATTAAAAATAGCCTTATTACTTTTATCATTAAGGCTATCTTTATACAATAATATTACGTTATAGTATGTTACCAACTTACCTAAAATATTTTTTATATGAAACTTAATAAAATATTGTAATCGTATGATGATATGGACTTGTATTTTTCTTTTTTGCTCCCATCTGCCAAATAACGTTGTCTAATTCTACAGAATTAATTTTAATGTCCTTATCTTTTAATTTTCCTCTAATTAACTCTAATACATAAAGCATATTAGCCCTAATTTCTATTTCCATATTACTATCATGCTCTAACTCAATCTCATTATCCACAATATCTGCTAATTCTTCATTATATTCTAAAATTCCATATGTTCTTAAAGTTCTCGGTATACCATAATCAGCACATCCTGTTAAATTATCAACATTTCCTAAATTATTATGTATTGTTGGTGACATATAATACAAATCATTAACAAGCAAAGTAGCACGTTTATGAAACTCTATTTTTTCCCCTTTATAGATACTTGTATCATTAAAATATTTAAATTCTGATACAATATACTTTAATAAATCAATGTCTGATTTAATGTTAAATAATTCATCAAAAAAATATTGACCTTTCTTATATATTATATTAACCGTATCTTTAAAAAGGTTATATCTCAAATCAGTTAAAGATATTTTACTATTGGATGAATAAAATATTTTTTCAAAATTATCTTTTGTTAATTTATTTAAATATTCAATATTTAAAAAAAGCTTATTTCGTTCTACTTCTTTTATGATTGAATAAAATAGTGCCTCGGATCCTTTCATAATATTACCTTTATATTCAATCTGAAATTTCGGCTTTTGCCAAAAACAAAAATTAAGACTTTCTATTATAAATGTTAGAATAATCTTTTCCTTTTCGTTTAAATCTAAAGAAGTAAAATTATACCAATGTTGATAATTTACCTCCTCCAAATTATTTATAAAATCATCTAAACAAACAGAATTAATTTTTACATACTTGCTATTTTTTACTACATATTCTAACTGTTCTTTTGCTTTCATAATACTCCTTTTTTCTTAAACACTTTATATTTTTTATTATAATACTATTCATGGGTTCATGTTAATATAGAGAAATGATAATTGTAAATAAAAAAATAACCTTCTTTTTTTAAGAAAGTTATTTAATAATATTCATTTATTCTTCACGAAGTTTTGCATTACATTTTTTATCTAAAATATTTAATATATTATTTATCTTTTTATTTATTTGTTCTGATGTCATCGTGGTATCTTCATTCATAATCTTTACTTTCAATGTGATTGATTTTTTGCCACTAGGTATTTGATTTCCTTTATATTCGTCAATAAATTCTACTTCTTTTACTTGCTTTTTGATACTGTCTTCAATTTTTTGCCAACTTATTTCTTCATCGACTATAATGGATAAATCTTTTTCTACTAATGGTAACTCTGGTAATTTTTGATATTTGTTTGTTCTAGAATCGTATGGAGTAAGTTTATCAAAATTAATTTCAAAAATAGCTACATTCGTTCTTTTTATTTTAGATTCAGTCATTGCCTCTACAGATAACAATCCTAAAGATCCAATAATTTCATTATCTTTTACGATATTTAAATAAGCATTTTTGTCTGCCCAGGAAGGCTTTTCTTTTTTTTCTAAATTTATATTTTCCATATGACAGAATCTGGCCATATTTTCAATAACACCCTTTATGTCATAGAATATTTCTTTGGCATCTTTACCTACAATACATCCGGTCAAATAGTTATTTTGAATTGGTAATATTTCTTTGTTTGAGGATGGTCTATAATCTCCTTTTTGATAAACCTCTGCACATTCAAATAATTTAAATTCATCATAATATCTTAAGTTTTTAGCAATTGCTTCTAATATTCCTGGAATTAGAGAACTTCTTAAATAAGATAACTCTGGTGCTGGTGGTGTTGCCAGTTTTAAAGATGTTTCTGTATTTACTTTTGCTGCATGAATATATTTTTCAGCAATCCATGGGTATGTATAAATTTCATAGAATCCACAACAATAAGATAAATATTCTCTTATTCTTCTATCTAATAAGACATTATTTTGAATTATCGAATGGTCAATAGTTATATTTATTGGCTTTGGTTCAAAACTGTCAAAAGAAAGGATTCTTGCTATATCTCCCATTACATCGTCTTTTATTGTTACATCACCAGTTGATCTCCAAGTTGGTACTATTACTTCATATTCTCCATTATGATAGGATAATTCATATCCAAGAGAAGTTAGAATTTGGTCTATTTTGTCTTGTGGAATTTTTTTACCTAATCTCGTATCTAAAAACTTTTCCGTTATTTTAATCTTATTTTTTTTCGTTTCACTTGGGTAGTTGTCTTTGTATTTTATTATTTTACTATCTGGAAATATTTCTTTTATTAATCTTAATGCTAAATTTAGTCCTTCGTCTACTCTTTGCGTATCTATTCCTTTTTCATACCTGATGGATGCATCTGTCTTTTCCGCAAATCTTTTTCCTGTTTTTCTAATTGTACTAGCAGAGAAGTTCGCTACTTCTAGCACAATTCCCTTGGTATCTGGTAAGATAGAATCTTTTTTTCCACCTCTAATACCAGCTAAAGCCATCGCATCCTTTTCATCACAAATTACTAAATCTTCTGTAGTAAGTTTAATTGTATTATTATCCAGTAATAATAATTCTTCCTTTTCTTTCGCGTTTCTTACTATTATTTTTTCTCCACGGACATGGGTTCTATCAAAAGCGTGAAGTGGTTGACCTACTACCATCATGACATAATTTGTTATATCTACGATAGCATTTATTGGTCTTTGTCCTGCTTTTGATAGTAGTGATTTCATCCATATTGGAGATTCTTTCTCATAAATTCCTTCTATTTCTATCGCAACATATCTATTACATTTTTCTTGTTCTTCTATTTCTACGGAATACTCTGGTATGTTTTTATCTAGTTCATATTTTGGTAAGCTTTTTAATGGAACATTATAAATAGCTGATAATTCTCTGGCGATTCCGTAGTGTCCCCATAAATCCGGTCTGTTGGAAAGAGATTTATTATCTATTTCTAATACGGTATCGTTCATTTCTACAATATCACTAATGTTATCTCCTGGTTTGCAGGTGATTCCTTTTAAATCAATTATTTCATCTTCATTATCCATTGGAAAGAAATCCATTAAATATACTTCTGATGAGGAGCAAATCATCCCGTAAGAGGTTTCTCCTCTCATTTTAGCTTCTTTTACTTTTACTGGTTCTCCTTCTCCATGCCAAACTACTTCTGCTCCTGGTTTTGATACAACAACATATTCTCCTTCATAAAGATTGGAACCACCACATACAATTTGTACTGGTTTTTCTTCTCCAATATCTGTTATACATATTTTTAATCTATCAGCGTTAGGATGTTTTTTCACTTCTAAAATTTTTCCCACGACGATATCATGATATTTTTTACTAACATCCTCAATATTCTCTACCTCGACGGTTCTAAGTGTCATATCATAGGCAATTTGTTTATCAGTTAAACTATTAGGTAACTCTACATATTTCTTTATTTCATTTAATGATACTCTCATATTATTCTTCCCTTCTATTTAAATTGCTTTAAAAATCTTAAATCTGTACTATGGAATAGCCTTACGTCATCTACTCCATATCTCATCATTACTAATCTATCTAATCCTATATTAATATAAAATCCTGTCCACTCTTCTGGGTCTAGACCTGCTGATTTTAATACATTAGGATGAATGACACCACCTGGCATAACTTCAATCCATCCATTATGATTACATACCTTGCAACCTTTTCCTCCGCATACTAGACACTCCATATCGATTTCATATCCTGGTTCTGTAAATGGGAAGAAACCTTCTCTCATTCTTGTATTAATTTTTCTTCCAAACACTTTTTCTAAAATTGTTTGAATAAGAACCATTCCTGAAGAAAAAGAAATATCTTTATCTACTATTAATGCTTCGTATTGTACAAAGGCTCTTTCGTGTCTAGCATCCGTTGTTTCGTTTCGATAAGCTCCTCCAGGATATACAAATCTCGCTGGTGCTCCATGTTTTTGTAAATATCGAACGGACCCTCCTGTTAAGTGCGGTCTTAGACACAATCTTTCTGCTCCTTCTTTTTCTTCCGTTCCTTTAATCCAATAAGTATCCATAGATTGACGAGCTGGATGATCTTTGGCAAAGTTTAAATTATCAAAGGCGTATTTTTCACTACTAATATCATCTTCACTATATACTTCAAAACCTAAGGATAAAAATGCATCGTTTAAATCGTAACGCATTTGTGTTATTGGATGAAGTGCTCCACTATTTATTTTTCTTCCTGGTATTGTTAAATCTATGGGTTCTTTTAAGACACTCATGGAAGCAATTAAATCTTTTTCTTTTTGATTTATTTTATTGGTAAAATCCATTCTTATTTCAGTAGTTAACATACCTATCGATTTTTTTTCTTCTGGAGATAGACTACTCATTGATTTTAAAATTTCTGATAGATCACTCTTTTTACCAGTTAATTCTTTTCTAACAATTTCTAGTTCCTCTTTGTTTTTTGCTTTTTCTATTTTTTCTAACCCTTTTATTTTAATTTCTTCTAATTTTTCTTTCATATTCTTAACCCTTTCTAATTTGTAATTATCTATTTAAAGTGATTAATCTAAAATCACTATTAAAATCATTTTTCAAACCAATCACTTCCTTTCCTTATAAATAAAAAACGAACAATCATCCAAAAGGACGAATTGTTCGTGGTACCACCTTTATTTATAGTATTTCTACTACCTTATTTCGATTAACGCTCTTACACGATTTGACTCCATTATTGAAATTCATTATGTTTCCTTATCTATTGTGGCTCTCAGTCGCTGACCACAAATTCCTGTATAGAGTTTGAAACTAACTACTTGGATAATTTCTTCATCAACAAATTTCTTTTTGATTATATTATAGTTTTATTTATTTGTCAAATTCTAATTTCATGCTTTTCTAATGGCTTCTTTTATTTTTCTTTTAGCTTTTGCTGTTGTTACATGGTTTAACCAGTCCTCTTTTGGCCCTTCGGCATTTCTATCTGTAATTATTCTAACAATATCGTCTGTTTTAAGCGTTTGTCCAATATCTACTATATTTTCATTTACCGTTGCTGAAACCATGGTATTTCCTATCTCTGAGTGAATTCTATAAGCCACATCAATTGGTGTTGCATTTTTTGGTAATTCTAGTTTTTCTCCACTTGGTGTATATACATATATTTTATCATTTAACAATTCACTTTTTACTTGATTAATAAATATTTTGGTGTCTTTAGACATATGTAAGATTTCATCTAGTGATTCATAAAATTGGAATTTGTTTTTTAGTTCTTCTTGCATTACTTCTCTTGCATTACCTTTATGAATATCCCAGTATGTCGTTAGTCCGTAGGAAGCTATTTTATCCATTTCAAAAGTTCTAATCTGAGTTTGTACTAATCTCTCATCTGCTCCGAAGACTGTCGTGTGAAGAGAACTATACAAATTCGTTTTTGGATTACATATATAATCTTTAAATCTTCTAGGGATTGGATGATATATTAAATGAACTAATCCTAATGTCTGATAACAATTCAGAATGTCATTTACCATTATCTTAAGTGATAATAAATCATGAATATCGGCTAATCTATATCCTTGTTGTAATCTTTTATATATTCCATAGATATTTTTGGTTCTGACTTTTATTTCATGAGGAATATTGTTGTCACTTAATACTTCGTTTATTTTTGATAGCATTTCTATTAGACAATGATTACTATCATTATCTATTTTTTGTCTTAATTCTTCCATTCTTTTATATTCTTCAGGTTTCAGATAACGGAAAGATAAATCTTCTAGTTCATTTTTCATTATATAGGCACCGATATAATAGGCAAATGGTACAAACATACTTAAAGTCTCAGCAGCATTTTCTTTTTGTTTAAATTCTGATTTATATTGTAATGTTCTCATGTTATGAAGTCTATCTGCTAATTTTATGATGATAACTCTAATATCTTTTGCCATACTTACCAGTAGTTTTTGTTTATTAGCCATATTCTGATCTTGTTTTGGTAGGAAATTCATTCTTCTAATTTTTGTTACACCATCGGCTAAAAAACCTATATCACTGTTAAAAGTATCTATAATATGTTGTTTTACAACATTAGGATCTTCTCTTGCATCTTCTATCGTATCATGCAGTAAACCTGCACATATTGTATCTGTATCCGCATGCATATCTGCTAGAATGTAGGCAACATTTAAAGGATGTTGGATATAATCTTCTCCACTTTGACGCTTTTGTCCCCTATGTATTTCTTCAGCAAAAGCGTAGGCTTTTTTAATTAAATCTTTTTCATCATTATTGTATTCAGAAACTTTTAAAAGCAAATCATTTAATTTTAAAGTATTCATATACACCTCCTTATTTTGTAAACAAAAAAGACGCCACAGCATTGTTGCTGTGCGTCTTTTTATTTTATTAGGCAAAGTATTGAGCATGAAAGCATGACAAAAGAAATTGTTATTATATTAAAAATAGATTTTATAATAAATTTCTCATTCCATCTCACACTCATAACTTTACCTCTTTTTATATTAGTTATCAATTTATCATTAATATATTCTCTTGTCAATATATTATTTGATTTTTTTATTTGTTTTTTTATATAGTAAAGCGTATCTATCACAATGTAGTTCTGTTTCATTTTCTAATGTACAATTTTCTGATATCAAACCATCTTCCTCTTTTAATATTACTCCTTTATTATCTTCTTTTATTATATACGTTCCTTTTTGTATTCCTTGTTCCAATTCTAGAGTATAATTTCCTTTTCCATCGATTTTTAAATAATATGCTTTTTTTCCACCAATTGTTTTCTCTTTATCTACTTTGGTTATGATTTGATTTCTGGGGTAAGCAATCCATGTTCCCTCGAATCCATCTAATTTATTATTACAGGCTGTTGTTACAATTATTATTAATATTACTGTTATTAATTTTTTCATTTTTCTATTTCCTATTCATTTTATAATTCTTTTACATATATTTTTCGTGGTCCTCTGTTTAGCTTTTTGGTTGCCAAATAGCTAAAATTATCTTTTTCTAAATTTCGAATCGAATAGATATTCTCTGGATGTACTGTTACAATTGCATATTTATATCCCTTTTCTTTCGATATTTTATCTAGTTCTTGTAACATTTGATATTGTAAGTTCATTCCTATATTATGTGGATTTACAAACATTGGTCCATAATCTATTACTTCTTGTTCTTTATAATTTAAGTCGAATTTTTTTAGCGTGTTCTTAGTTGCTGGTATTAACATCATAGAGCATACTGGAATACCATCTTTATAATATATCCATATTTTAGAGTTATTTTGTAGTAAATTTTCTAAATCTTTTTTGGTAAAATCTCCTAACCACTCTGGATATTCCATATTTTCTTTTACTTTTTCTCTAAATTCTATATATTTATCTAAATCTATTTTGTCTTTTCTTTTTAATTCTTTTATATTTATTGTAGAAGACCAATTTAATTCTTTTCTTATTCTTTTTATTTTTTCTTTATCTTCGATATACTCTTGTCTTGGCTTTGTGAAATTTTTCGATCCTCTTTTTTCTTCTTTGTATCTTGGTATTAGTTGAATGTGAAAATGATTCATTGGTCCGTCACACATTGTGCATAAATAAATACTTTCTGCCTGATATACTTCTTTTAAAATAGTCATTACTTTTTTGGCAAAAATATATATTTTTTTACATAAAT
>CALVRR010000009.1 GCA_944358705.1 uncultured Bacilli bacterium | reverse complement strand
ATATGGAATTGCGATTCTTTCGGTATTGATTATAGTAGTATCCACAATTTTACTAATCAATAAACCAAGTTATGCAGAATTAATTGAAACTCCAGATAATTGCCCAGAAACTGTAAAAATAAGTACAGAAAAAGAAAACTTATCTTTCATTAAGACAGATTATACAACAATATCTCTTCCTAAAGATATCAATGTAAAGGATAGTAACGGAAATAATTTGGATAAAGAGGCAATTCAACTAATAAGAAATAAAAACATAAAAGAACTAGAAAATAAAGATTTATTTTCTCAGGAGAATGGTACTCTAAACTTTTTAATGTATATGATACCGAGATTTAGTAAAGATGAAGAGGAAAATAGATATTATACTCAGATAGCTTTATGGTGGCTTATAGATAAAGTCGAGGGTGTTGAAGATAACTATAATTATGATTTATCTACAGGAGAACCACTACCGATAGAAACAAGCGAAAATGAAAAATACGATGAGAATGGAAATTATAAATACCTGAATCAATTATCTGCATTAGAGAAAAAAGCAATTAAAGAGTCACCAAATGGAAAAAAAATAGTAGAATATATGAAGACCATTGATCAGTTATTAGATGGTGGACAATCATTATCAAATTCTCCAGAAGAAGGTGGGGAGCAATTAGGAGATTTAAATCCAATCACCAAAGAAGACATAACATATCATGTAACCAATGACTATATTGAAACCAATCTAATTACTCCAACCGCGAAGGAACAATATTCATTGTATTTTAAAGAATATGAAGTGAAGGTATCATCTCCAATGATAGTAGTAGATGAAAATGGAAAAGAAAAAACAACCTTTAATTCTTTAGAAGGGTTTAAACTAAGAATTCCAATTTCAGAAATAAACAACCAAGAAATTAATTTCAAAGCCCAAATTATTGGTAAAATGGCACTAGATCAGTGGGGAATATATTCTGATAAAAAACTAGAAGAAGAAAATCTAATATCTACAAAAGCAGCAGTTTCGACAAGTGATTTAAATGAAGCAGTTCTTATAAATTGTGGAAGGATGATGACAGAACAGATTTTCCACCCATTAGAAATAGATTACAAGATAGAAGTAGGAACACTAAATATTAAAGTAATCGATGCCGAAAGCAAAGAAGAGTTATCGGATGCGGAAGTAGTGATTTATGATAAATCAGGAAATATTGTCTATCGCTATAAAACAACTGGTGATACCTTAAATATTACTTTACCAGTAGGAGAATATACGGTAAAACAAATAATTACTCCACCAAACTATCAAGCAAGAGTCATAGAACAAAAAGTAACGATTACAGAAAATGGAGAAACAAACGCTGTGTTAGAAAATATACAACTAGTAGAAGTTCCAGACACTCTTGCGACTGCCACTACCATAACCATCCTTGGAGTAATTGTAACACTATTAGGAACAGCAATCATAATTACGATGGTAACTAAGAAAAGAGCATAAATATAAAAACTAGGGAATAATAAAAATAACCCTAGTTTTTTCATGGATAAATTGACAAAGTTAGAGGAAGAAGGTAAAATTTAAATAGAGAATAGAGGAGTAGATAGGATGAAGAAAAAATATGGAATTACAATTCTTTCGGTATTAATCATAATAATCTCAACAATTTTATTAATTAATAAACAAAGTTATTCTATAATATCAGGAACAAATTATTGTCCAGAAGAAGTAATAGTAACAAAGTCTGAAGATAATCTGGAGTTAATAGAAGGAATCCCTCTTCCAAAGTCATTAGAAGTGAAAACACCAAGTGGAGATATCCTAGATAATACGGCATTAATAATTCCAAGAAGTGACGATGCCTATGGAAAGTTAGGTAAAAAGGGATATGAAGGTCTAACAGAAATACCAACATTCAATAATAACAAAGAAGAAAATAGATATTATCAACAATTGTTTCTTTGGTGGATGAAAGATATTGATTCACAATGGGATATATATCTAACTAAGAAAGAAAAAGAACAAATTAAAAATTCATCCAATGGAAAAGTAGTAGCGGAAAAAATAGAAGAGTTTGAAAATTTCTTAACATGGTATGATTCTCAAATGGAAGAGCCAAAGTTAACATTAGAAGAAATAAACATAAAAGATATCACATATTACGCAACTAATGACTATATTGAAACAAATCTAATCACTCCAGATTGTTCCAAAGACTATACTTTTATATTTACAGACTATGAAGTAAAAACAACGTCACCAGTTATCGTAGTAGATGAAAAAGGAAAAGAAAAAACTAGTTTTCAAAAAGGAGAAGGATTTAAACTACGAATTCCTATATCAGAAATAAAAAATAATGAAATTAATTTTCAAGCCGAAATCATAGGAAAAAGCACATTTGACATTTGGTCTCAGTACTATACAAGTGGAGTAGTCAATAGAGGAGTTGCTAGCAATATCTATCTTATTAATTGTGGAAAAAGCAAATCAGAAGATACATTTGAATCAATAAATATAAATTACAGTATAGAAGTAGGAACTCTAAACATCAAAGTAATTGATGCGGAAAGTAAAAAAGAGCTAAAAGATGCCGAAGTAGTGATTTATGATAAATCAGGAAATATTGTCTATCGCTATAAAACAACAGGAAGTACCTTAAATATTACTTTACCAGTCGGAGAATATACCGTAAAACAAATAATCACTCCTCCAAACTATCAAGCAAGAGTCATAGAACAAAAAGTAACGATTACAGAAAATGGAGAAACAAACGCTGTGTTAGAAAATATACAACTAGTAGAAGTTCCAGACACTCTTGCGACTGCCACTACCATAACCATCCTTGGAGTAATTGTAACACTATTAGGAACAGCAATCATAATTACGATGGTAACTAAGAAAAGAGCATAAATATAAAAACTAGGGAATAATAAAAATAACCCTAGTTTTTTCATGGATAAATTGACAAAGTTAGAGGAAGAAGGTAAAATTTAAATAGAGAATAGAGGAGTAGATAGGATGAAGAAAAAATATGTAATTACAGTTCTTTCAGTACTAGTCATAGCAATTTCAGCAATTTTATTAATTAATAAATCAAGTTATGCAGGAGAAATAGATTTACCAAATACTTGCCCAGAAACTATTAGAATAGTAACTGAAAAAGAAAACTTATCGTTAATTAAAACAGATTATACAACAATATCTCTACCTAAAGACATAAATGTAAAAGATAGTAACGAAAACTATTTAGATAAATATGCTATCCAACTAATAAGAAATAAAAATATACAAGAAATAGAAAATATGGATTTAGCTCAAGAAGAAGGTGGTTTAGGAGAAAAAATAAATCTAATACCAAACTTCAGTAAAAATAAAGAAGAAAATAGATATTATACTCAAATAGCTTTCTGGTGGCTTATAGATAAATTAATGGGACTAGAAGATGAATATAATTATGATTTTGAAACAAAATCACAACTGCCAATAGAATCAAATGAAAATGAAAAATATGACGCAGAAGGAAATTATAAATTTGCAAACCAAGTATCAGCATTAGAGAAAAAAACTATTAAAGAATCACCTAATGGTGAAAAAATAGAAAAGTTTATAAATTTTATTGATCAAACAATGGCAAGCGGACAATCATTATCTGATATTGAAGATAATGATCAGTTAGGAAATTTAAATCCAATCAATACAGAAGAGATAACATATCATGTTACTAATGATTATATAGAAACTAATTTAATTACTCCAACAGCGCAAGACGTATACTATATTGTATTTAAAGAATACGAAGTAAAAGTATCATCACCAATTATAGTAGTAGACGAAAATGGAAATGAAAAAACTAAATTTAATTCATTAGAAGGATTTAAATTACGCATACCAATTTCAGAAATAAAAGACGGAAAAATTAATTTTAAAGCTGAAATTATAGGAAAAATGCGATTTGATCAATGGGGAATGTATTCAGCTGATAGAATTCTTGAATCAGCCCCACTTACATTAGAAACAAGACAAGCTGTTACACCTAATGCAGTTTTAATAAATTGTGGAACTTGGATGTCTGAACAATTTTTCCATCCTCTAGAATTAAATTATGATATTGCGGTAGGAAATTTAAACATTAAAGTAATCGATGCAGAAAGTAAAGAGGATTTATCTAATGCAGAAGTAGTAATTTATGGTCAAGCAGGAAATATTGTCTATCGTTATAAAACAACAGGAAGTACCTTAAATATTACTTTACCAGTCGGAGAATATACCGTAAAACAAATAATTACTCCACCAAACTATCAAGCAAGAGTCGTAGAACAAAAAGTAACGATTACAGAAAATGGAGAAACGGATGCCGTACTAGAAAATGTTCAATTAATTGAAGTTCCAGATACAAACAAAACAGCAGGGATACTTCCAATCATTGGATTAATAATACTGATTGGTGGAATGTTAACAATAACAATAATGTTAAAAAAGATGAGATATACAAAAGGAAGGTAGAAGAATCTACCTTTTTCTTTGTAAAAAGATGTAAAATCTTTTTAATAAAACCTCAGATTACCCTAAAAAATGATATACTAAAAATAAGATGGAAGGTAACGGTGAGAAATATGAGAACTTGTCCAAATTGTGGAGAACCATTAAATAACCATGAAATCATCTGTAGAAACTGTGGTGCTTTTCTAGATGTAATACCAGAAGAGAATCCTTCAGTAGAAGAACCTGAAAATGAAAAAGAAGAAAAACATGAGAAAAAGAAAAAAAACAGAAGAGAACTAGAACTAGATGATTTAGTAAAAGAAGACAAAGAAAATGAAAAAGATAAGAAAAAAAAGAAAAAATTCAAATGGCAAATACCACTATTACTTTTTCTTTTAGGAATAATTTTTTATGCAGCATCTATAGCAATAAAATTAATATTCATAGAAGAAGAAAATCCATTAATTTCTCAAATACTTGCAACTATCGCAACCATTAGTTGGTTATTAGTAATACCAGGTTTAATAATAGCAATCATTTTATTTGTAAGAAAAAAAGAACCAAAGTATAAGATGACTCCAGAAGAAATCCTACATTCCAATGCTTCTCCTACAGAACAAAGTAGAATGGCTTACATTGGTAATAATTATGTAAAAATATCAAAAAAGAAATTCTCTATTCCAGCGTTTTTCTTCAGTTGGATATATCTACTATATAGAAAAAAATATTTAGTAGCAATATTAGGAATGTTGTTAATAGTTATATTAACAGTACTATCAAAATATATTTCTATAATGAAAATAGTAATAAATATTTTATCTATTGGAATACCAATTCTTTTAGGATTAAAGTTTAATACCTGGTATATAAATTCTACCAATAAAAAACTAAAGAAATTAAAAGATAAAAATTTACAATTATCTTCTTTAGATTTTATAACTTTATGTCAAAAAAAAGGTGGAACAAATTTATTTTTAGCAATAATAATATATGTAATATTTACAATAACAATTACAACCATTAATACAGTATCGTTTCCGGAATTATCCATACCAAAAAAAGATCCAACCCAGGATGAACTAAACGTTAAAGTAAAAGTAGTAGATAGAGTCTATAATGAAAAACGTGCACAATGCAGAGCTTATTCGAAAACAGTATATGAAAGTTACTCTGCCCAAGGAAGAAATATTGATTCTATCGGTTGCAACATGGGAAAAGACAAATACATTATTTTAAGAACTACAATACTCAGTAGCAATACAACCTATATCGCAAAATACGAAATAAATGAAGAAAAAGAAGAGTTAAAATTAATTGAAACAACACTAGATATAGATAAATTACAAGCCAAAGAAAAGACGAATAAATTGACTGAAGAAGAAACTTTATCATTACAAGCAAAAGAAAACTTAGAAAAAGAGTTCTATGAATTTGACAACATAGTAGAAAAAGAAAAAGAAAGTCATAAAAAAGATCCAGAATATGTAAGAAACTATATTAAGGTGGATTTAGAAAAGATAAAATAGTTAAAAAAGCTAGAAATAACGAATAGAAAGCTATAGTTTTAAATAGAACTATAGTTTTTTCTATATATAAAGTATGATATAATAAAGTAATAAATGGTTATAGAAGGAGTAATAATGAAAAAAAGAATAGGAATTATTTTAATAATAATTGGTCTAATGCCAATATTATATACTTTAATAAGCGGTTTATATCATGCTGTTTTTGGGTGGGATCTATGTTTTATGTGTCCAAACGAATATGGAATAAAAGTGTTTTTTACTTATGTATTGTTGTTCGGAATAGTATATTGGCCAATATTATTATCTGGATTAATTGTTGCTATAATAGGATATCTACTAGCAAAAGAGAAAAGCAATTCTATACAGGAGGAAAATTATGAAGTTAATAATCAAGAACTTAAATAAAAGTTATGGAGAAAAAGAAGTATTAAAAGATATAGATTTTACTTTCGAAGAAGGAAAAATTTATGGATTAATTGGTAGAAATGGAGCAGGTAAAACAACTTTTTTCAACTGCTTAAACGAAGATGTAGAAATAGATTCTGGAAGATTTACTTTAGTAGATGATTACGGAGAAAACAGTTTAAAAATAGAGGACATAGGGTACGTAATTTCTACTCCAACGGTACCAGAGTTTCTAACAGGAAAAGAATTTTTAGCTTTTTTCTTGGAAATTAATAAAGACAAAATAAAAGAAGAAAAAACAATAGAAGAGTATTTTGATTTAGTAAAAATTTCCAAAGAGGATCAAAATAAATTATTAAAAGAATATTCCCATGGAATGAAAAATAAAATGCAAATGTTAATTAATTTTATTGCCAATCCTAAAGTATTATTATTAGATGAGCCATTAACATCACTAGATGTAGTCGTACAAGAAGAAATGAAACAACTTCTAAAAAGTATGAAAAAAAATCATATTCTAATCTTTTCCACCCATATTTTAGAATTAGCTTTAGACTTATGTGATGAAATAGTAATATTAAATAATAAAAAACTAGAACTAGTAGAGAAAAATCATTTAAATACCAAAAAATATAAAGATAAAATTATTAAAAGCCTAAAGGATGAACAAAATGATTAATACCTTAAAAATGTCATTTAAAATTGATATCACTTATGCCATCAATTCTTTTATATATAATATAAAACGTTTTCCAATTTTAAAGGATTTATTTCCTGGAAATGGTCTATACCAAAGTAATAAAGCAAAATCTATCATTCGTATTTTAGGTTTAGTGTTATCAACAACAAGAATGATTCTATATAAAATATTATATTTCTTTATAATATATACTGTAGCAACCATCATAACACCAAAAAATATAGAATCTGGAATTTTACATATTTACTTTATATTTACAATAATAGGTATGTTTATCAATAATAAGATTTTATCTACAAGTACAAAAAAATATTTTTCAATTGTTTTATTTAATATGAATGCCAAAGAATTTATGAAAGCAAGTTTATGGATGGATTTAATAACTAATTTTATCTTACATAGTCTTTGTTTATTATTCCTAATAAAAAGTCCAGTAATCTTTCTATTTACTATTTTTGGATTTTTAGGAAGAATTCTAGGAGAGAGAATTAATCTTCTTCACTATAACAAATATAAAATTTCTATTACTTATAATTATCCAGTTTATTGGACAGTGGTATTATTAGGATTAGGTTTATGTTTATCACCATTAATAAATGTTCAAATTACACAAGAGGTAATACCAATATTAGACATAATCTTAGTACCAATAGCAATTATTTGTTATATTCAAATAATGAAAATAGATAATTATAAATTAATATATAAAAAAATAAACACCAAAGTAGCAGCATTAAATAGTAATCAAGCCAAAGAATATTCTAGACAGGCTATGATTGAAATTAAAGAAAAAGATAAAAAAATTGATGAAAGAAAGTTAAAAAATAAAAAGGGATATGATTTATTTAATACGATTTTCTTTGAACGTCATAAAGAAATATTATTACGAAGTGCCAAGTGGTTTGCTGGTATTTCTTTCTTAATTATTGTAATCACTGGTATAATTTCACAAATAAATCCAGAATTACAAAAGAGTTTAAATAACTTCTTGTTAAATAACATTGCTTGGTTTGTAATCGTAATGTATTTTATTAATCGTGGTTCTATTATTACGCAAGCGATGTTTTATAACTGTGATCATTCGATGTTAACTTTTAACTTCTATAGAAATCCAAAAGTAATTTCAAATGTATTTAAAACAAGAGTATTAACAGTATCTAAGGTAAACTTAATACCAGCAATAATAATTGCCGTAGGACTACCAATATTATTATATATAACCGGTGGAACAAGTAATTTCCTAGATTATATTTCTATTCCTATATTTATTATTGTTTTAAGTATCTTTTTCTCTATTCATTATTTAGTTATTTACTATTTATTTCAGCCCTATGATAAAAATATGAAAATGAAAAGTATTACATATTCTATGATATCTGCAATAACTTATATTATTGCATACTCTCTAACAGACTTTAAAATGTCTACTACTATGTTTTCTATACTAGCGATTATAGCAACTTTAGCATATAGTATAGTAGCTTTAATTATAGTTTATAAAAAAGCTCCTCAAACTTTTAAAATAAAGTAAGAAAAACTAGTACAAAATACAAAAATTGACAAGTTTTGTGAAATAGTCTACAATGGTATTGTTACAAAAAACAATGAGGTGACTGAATGAAAAGAGGAAAATTAATCAGCTCGGTTTTAGCAACACTAGGAATTGTTATGATATCTATTGCTTTAGTAATTCAATCAGAAGAGCAGATTACTTTAGAAAAAGATAAGACAATAGTAACGAAAGATAGTAAAATACAGTTAAAAAATATGGCAGCATCTGCCAATACAATCATAAAGGAAGAAGACCAAGAAAAAGAAGCTGAGGTAATTCCTATTGATATGGAAATAGCTCCAGCATCGGTAATTATTCCACCAAGAATCGAAGTTTATGAGGGTATGACAATAGATGAATTAGCAGCAAAACTAAATCGAAATTTGGGGAATGGATATATTGCTGGCAAGGGTTATTTAATTGCTAGTCAATGTATCGAAAAAGGAGTAGATCCTTATGTTGCGGTAGCAATTATGTTACATGAAACTGGATGTAAATATAACTGTTCAACATTAGTTAGAACTTGTAATAATGTAGGAGGTCAAAAAGGTTCTCCTGGATGTAATGGAGGATCTTACAAAGCTTTTGCTACCTTAGATGATGGAATTATAGGGTTTATTAACAATCTTCAAAGAAACTATTATGCAAAAGGACTAAATACAATTGAAAAAATAGCTCCTAAGTATGCCGCAAGTTCCGCATGGCCAGCAAAAATTAGAGGTTATGTAAATCAAATAAGAGCAAGTTAACTACCTAGAAATAGGTAGTTTTTAATTGCATGAAAAACTAATATACAGTATACTTATAATAGTACGGAGGAATTTATGGAAAAAGCAAATGTAGATAATTTATTCAAAAATAATTCCTATACTTTGAGTAACAGTACATCAAATTTAACTTCAACAGAAGAAATACAAGATAATATATTTAAGAATAGTTCTAACGATATAGGAATCTTAGATTTATCATCAACACTAGAAAAAAATAAGGTGCTGAATATAAATGAATTAAATTATCAAAATATTGAAGATGATGGTTATACTGTACAGGGATATACGATATCGGATAATAACAGTCATATTACAGAAGATGGAAAAGTATTAATTACAGCTTATAAAAAAGGATACAACTCCAGAATATATATGTATGACTCTACTACTGGAGAATTAGAGGCAAGAATAACTTTAAATACAGACGCTCACGTTGGTGGAGTAACCTTTGATTCTAAAAATCAAATTTTATACATAACTGGAAAAAATGGTAAAGTTAGTACCTATGACTATCAACTTTTAAACAGATTAATAAAAGTAACAAGCAAAGATACAGATGGAGTAGTTCAGATTAATTTTTCAAATCCAGACGATGAAAAAGATCCAGAGAAGGGGAAACAAGATTTAACAGACCCATCTTCATTTATTATTGAAAATTCTATAGATGTTTTAGAAACCGTCAATCAAGGAAGATTGTTTAATAAACAACAAGGAATGGATACAATTTATTATCATAATGGAGCAATTTATAGTAGTACTTATACTGAAAATGGGGATTTAGTAAAGACAGAGATTGAATATGAAAGAAATCTAATAACGGGGAAAGTAATTTCAATAAAAGGAGAAAGTAATAAGAAAGTAGGTTTGTTAGCACCAGCAGTTCAAGGAATGGCATTTTATGAGGATGGAGATAAAACATATTTAGTAACCGCTTCTTCTGCCAAATACAGTAATTCTAGATTAACATTATACGAAATGAGTGAATCAGAATATCCAATTGAAATAGGATCAAAAGTAATATCTCAAGATGGATTGGAAGGAATATATATTAATAATGGAGAAGTAAGTGGAGTATTTGAATATGAGGATCAGAAATTACAAAATATAACTACAATTGAGGAATTAAAAGAAAGTAGAGGAGATGGGTTAAACTATGCAGGACTAAAATTGAAAGCAGTAACCTGGGACTTAACACATGGAATTGAAAATGAAAAGGAGGATTCGAATGACAATTAAAAATTTAAAGACAAATTTACAAAACTTTTCTAAAAATAGCAAATATAAACTTTGTACCGGTATAATAATATTAGGTGTATTAACAACAGGTATTTATGCTTCAACATTAAATAAGGAAAGTCCAAAAGAAGAACCTTCAAAAAGTATAAGTGAAATGACTTATGAAGAAAAAGATGAAATGTTTGCAATGTTACAAACAAATTTTAAAAATACAGAACATTTAGATAAAGATGGAGATATGATTGGATTTTTAAAAGATCATAAATCTCTTAGTGGAGGAGTATTAATAGAGCCTGGAAGAGAAGTGGATACGATTGCACTAACACCTGGAGAATATAATGTAAGTTCAGAAACAGGCGCCACAACAACGTTTACTGTTGATAATATTGATCAAAACTTTGTTTTAGAAATTGATTATGCATCAGGAACAATGGAAGTAAAGGAAGTAGAAGATATAAAAAAAAGATAAGATAGAAAAGGAGGAATAGAAAATGATTGATTTACTATTAATAGTAGCTATTCTTCCTATAGTATTATTAGGAAAATATATTTATAGTAAAGATAAAAATAAGGAACCCAATTCTTTATTAATAAAGTTATTTATTTCTGGAATATTTTCTTGTTTATTAACATTAATAGTAACTACCGTATTTGCAATTTTATTTCCATTTATCAATAAAGATCCAACAACAATGAATTTTATAGAATTTAGTCTTTATGTATTTATCTTTATTGCCTTAATAGAAGAGTGTTTAAAATGGGTAATGACATATCTTATAGGATATAAAAGTAAAGAGTTTGATGAAGTATATGACATTATCGTTTATGCAACATTTACAGCTTTAGGCTTTGCAACCTTTGAGAATTTGCTTTATGTCTTTGGAACAGGAAGTCTAGGAGTAGGTATCTTTAGAGGTATATTAGCAATTCCAGGACATGTTTGTGATGGTATTGCCATGGGATATTATCTAAGTTATGCAAGATATTATGAACTTGCAGGAAACAAGAAAGAAGCTAGAAAAAATAAAATAAAAAGTATTCTAATACCAACAATACTTCATGGAATCTACGACTATTGTTGCCTAACAGGAACTACTTTGATTATGATATGTTTTCTAGTGTTTATTATATTTTTATATATCACATCCATAAAAAAAGTAAAAATTTTAGCCGAAGAAACCATCAAAATGAGGAATAATTCCTCTGATGATAAAATATAAAATGAATTTAATCTTCATTACTCCACACTCAAAATATAATAGAAAACCATAGTAAAAGAGCAGATGTTTTTAATGACAATAAAATAAAATTATGATATGCTAATATAAGATAAGGTGAGGCATATATGAAGATTTATTTATATTTAGATAATAAAATTATAAGTTTTTCATTACCGAACGATATTTCCGGTAGTTTTAGTTTTGATGAAAAACAAGAGGAAGAATCAAAATTAATCAACATAGAAGCCAGAAATGATACCTGGGTACTTTATTCTACAGAAGATGCCACTGTAATAGCAAATAATAATATGGTAGCTGATGTAGAATTAAAAACGAATACTTTTTATATAATAAGAAGAAAAGAAATAAATTATCTCATTTATGTAACAGCATTAGAAGATAATAAAACAATAGCCTATAGCTATTCTAAAGAAATAAACCTTATTATTGGAAATGACAAAAATAAATGTAACATATATTATGACTGTGAATTTTTAACTAACGGAGAAATAAAATTATTCTGTAAAGAAAATCAATTAATAATAGAAAAAACAGGAAATATAAATTTTTATATAAACAATAAAGCAGTTGCGAAAAGCCAATATATAAAAGCCGGGGATGAAATAATTCTATTTGGAATAAAAATAATAATAGTACCTGGATTGTTATTAATTATTTTTCCAAAAAACAAAGTAGAAATTGTGAGTACTTCTGCAGGAATAAATAATTATTATCTATCCGCTGGTCAAAAAATGGCGAACGTAGAAATAAAAGACGAGGATTTATACAACGAAGAAGATTTTTTCTCCAAAGCACCACGTATTAGAAGAACAATAGAAACAAAAGAGATAAAGCTAAGTCCTCCACCAAGCCAACAAGAAAATAAAGAGCTACCTTTAATATTAACGATTGGACCCATGTTAACGATGGGAATTATGGCTGCTGTAATGCTAATTAATACATTAAATAGAATATATTTAGGAGACACCACATTAGCACAATCATGGCCACAGTTAGTAATGAGTATTGCCATGTTAATTTCAATGATTCTATGGCCATTATTAACAAAATTTTATAATAAAAAAATGAAGCAGAAAGCAAAAGAACACCTAATAGAACGATATGGAGAATATTTAAAAGATAAAGAAAAGGAATTAGTTAGCGAAGCAAAATTACAAAAAGAGATATTAATTGAAAATCTAATAACGGTGGAAGAATGTGCCAATATTATTCAAAACAAAAATGTTTCTTTTTGGAATAAAAGAGTAGACCAAAATGATTTTCTAACAGTTAGATTAGGAACAGGAAATGAACTATTAGATGTTAAAGTAGAGTATCCAGAAGAAGGCTTTACAATAGATGAAGATGAATTAAGAAAACAAGCAGATGCTTTAGTGGAAAAATATAAATACATAGAAAATGTACCGATAGGATACTCTTTTTATACAAATAAAATAACAGCCATCATGGGAGAAAAAAACAAAATACCATTTTTTATAAATAATATTTTATTACAGTTATTAACATTTTATAGTTATGAAGATATCAAGCTAGTAGTGTTTACTAATGAAGAACAGAAAGAAAATTGGGATTATATAAAATATTTAAATCACAATTTTAATAATGAGAAAAATTTCCGATTGTTTGCATCTACAGTAGAAAGTGCAAAAAATGTAGCAGAATATTTACACATTGAAGTAAATAGACGTATTTCAAATGCTAAAAACGAAAATAATTATTTTAAGCCTCATTATATAATTATAATTGATGATTACAGTAGAGTAAAAAGACATGAGTTTATAAAAGAGGTTACAGAAAGTGATAAGGACTTAGGATTTAGTATTATTTTAATCGAAGATAGAATTAGTAAATTACCAAGTAAATGTAATAATTTTATCACTTTAGGAAATCCTAGAAGTGGAATTTTAAAAAATGCCTATGAAAAACAAGAACAAATTATTTTCTACGATGAAATAAATTATAAAATAGGGGTAGAAAACTTTTTACCAATCCTGGCAAATATACCAATTGAGTTTGAAGAAGGAACAAGTCAATTGCCGGAGGCTATTTCATTTTTAGAAATGGAAAAAGTAGGAAAAGTAGAACAATTAAATATATTAAACAGATGGAATACGAATAATCCCACGACAAGTCTAAAAGCAGAGATAGGAGTAGATGATCAAGGGGATTTAATGTATTTGGATTTACATGAAAAACAACATGGACCACATGGACTGATTGCTGGAATGACAGGATCTGGTAAATCAGAATTTATTATCACTTATATTTTATCCATGGCTATTAATTATAGTCCAGATGACGTCAGTTTTATTTTAATTGACTATAAAGGTGGTGGGCTAGCTTTTGCATTTGAAAATAAAACCGCCAATATTGTATTGCCTCATTTAGCTGGTACTATTACAAACTTAGATAAAGCAGAAATGGATAGGACTTTAGTAAGTATAAATAGTGAAGCTCAGCGTAGACAAAAACTTTTTAATGAAGTAAGAGATCAACTAGGCGAAAGTACCATGGATATTTATAAATATCAAAGATTATATAAAGAAGGAAAAATAAAAGAAGCGATACCACATTTATTCATTATATGTGATGAGTTTGCAGAGTTAAAGAGTCAACAACCAGAGTTCATGGATAACCTAATAAGTATTGCAAGAATTGGTCGTTCTTTAGGAGTTCACTTGATTCTAGCAACACAAAAGCCAAGTGGTGTAGTAAATGATCAAATCTGGTCTAACTCAAAATTTCATATCTGTTTAAAAGTACAAGATGCTGGAGATAGTAATGAGATGTTGAAAAAACCAGATGCGGCTCTTTTAAAACAAACTGGTAGATTCTATCTACAAGTAGGTTATGATGAGTATTTTGCTCTTGGTCAATCAGGTTGGTGTGGAGCCAAGTACTTTCCTTCAGATAAAATAGTAAAACAAGTAGATAAAAGCATTAATATTATCAATGATAATGCAGAATTTATAAAAAGTATTCAAGCATCTTCCCAAACCAAAGTAGCGGCACAAGGAGAACAAATAACAGCTATTTTAAATAGTGTTATTAAAGTGGCCAAGCAAACAGGAAAAAAAGCAAAAAGATTATGGTTAGATAATATTCCAGATGTAATATTAGTAGACGATTTGGTAAAAAAATATAATGTGACAGAAGAACCATATAATATCGAAGCAGTTATAGGAGAATATGATGCTCCAGAAAAGCAAGAACAAGGATTACTTAAATATAGCCCAATAGAAGAAGGAAGCACCATAATTTATAGTATGGATCAACAGGAATCCGAAATGCTTCTTAATACTATAATCTACTCGACAATTATAAGTCATACTCCAGAAGAAATAAATTATTATATAATAGATTATGGATCTCAAACATTTACAAATTATAATAATATACCTCATGTAGGAGGAGTAGTTTTACCTGGAGAAGATGAGAAGTATAGAAACTTATTTAAAATGATAAGGGAAGAATTAACAAAAAGAAAAACCACCCTAGTAGAATATGGTGGGATGTATAAAAATTATGTAAAATCATCGGAACAAAAAATGCCACTAAAAGTAATTATAATGAATAATTATGATGCTATTAATGAGGCAGACAAAACACTATATGATACTTTTCCAGAATTAATTCGTAGCTCAGATAGATATGGTATTGTTTTTATAATAACTGCGAATGCAACTAATTCTGTTCCAAGAAAAGTCTCTCAGAATGTCGATAATATATATGCCTATAAAATTAAAGATCCAACAGATTATTATATAATTTTCAATAATAAAAAGAAATTAGTACCACGAGATATCTTTGGAAGAGGAATCTATCTAGAAGATTCTTTATACGAGTTCCAAACAGCGTCTGTTATCAAAGATCAAGCCCAATTAAATCAATTTCTTCAGGAACTAAGTGTTAAATTAAAAGATAAAAATTCACTAGTTGCATCAAAAATTCCAGAATTACCAGCACATGTTACCTTAGACTATGTAAAAGATAGTATAAAAGATATAACAGAACTTCCTATTGGTATGACTACAGAAGAATTAGAAATTGACTCATTAGATATTACAGGAAATACAATAACTTTAATTTTAGCGAATAAAAGAAAACATTTACAAGCTTTTATTACAAGCTTAATTAAAGAAATAAAATTAATAAAAAATATCAATATCATAGCCATAGATGCTATTAAACTTTTAGATAATAATAAATTAGAACTTGTCAATTATTATAGTGATTCCTTAGAGGAAGTAGTACCAAAACTAACGGAATATCTTAATAATATAAAAAGTCAGGAAAATTATCTTCAAAGAGAAATATTAGTTATTTATGGAATCAAAGAGTTAATAGAGAAAGTATCAGACAAAAAGCAAGTAGAAGAATTAATAAAATCAGCTTCATCATGTAAAAAAGCATATATCATAGTAGCAGAAGAGGGTAGTAAAATAAAAGAATTAACCTTCGACGCTTGGTACAAAGAAAATGTAAATACATTAGACGGTTTATGGGTTGGAAACGGTGTAGGAGACCAAACATTATTAAAGATTAATAGCTATAGTCAAGCTCTATCAAAAAGTTATAAAAATGATATAGGATTTCATATAGCAGAGGGAAGTTATAAAAAAATCAAACTTTTAGAATTTGATCCTGGAGAGGAGACTGAAGATGAAAAATAAAGTGTTAGTAAAAGTTGATTTTCCAGAATTAGATATATCCTATGATGGTTTCATACCAGTTAACGAAATAATGTGGAAAATAAATAAATTATTATTAAAAAGTATAGCAGATTTATCAAATACTCCCATTAACATACAAGCCAAAGAATACGTATTACTTAACAAAAAGACAGGAAAACTTTATGGTAATAATGAAATTGTCATTAACACAGATATTAGAAATGGAACAGAACTTTTAATGGTACCTAATAGTGAAGTAGGAGTAGAAAATTTATAAAGCGTAAAATTATTGTCAAAATATTGCAAAGAAAAATATAAAATGTTATATTTTATATAGATAGGATAGCTATCAAATATAGAAAATAGAAAGAAGGAAAAAATATGAGTATGATAAGCCAAAGTGGTATAAATGCCGCAATGCAAGCTGCAAATGAAGCAGCAGCAAATTATAGTAGAACTATCAGTACAGATACTAAAAGTTTTTGTGATAGTGTAGGTCAAATATGGGCATGTGAGTATGCAAAGAACTTTGCGTCTGTTTTGAAAACTGCAATTGAGGATATTACTACAAACTTTACAAGTAACATGGGAAAATTTAGAGAACTTCTAGATACTTGTGCAGCGAATTATCAACAAGCAAATGGAGGAGCAAAAGCAACTGTCCCAGAGGTAGAATTTGAAAAATCAGAAGCAGATGTATCAGGAATTAAAGAATATTTACCAGAGTCTGTAACAGGAACATCAGATGGACAAGGAATGGCTCCAGGTCATAGCACATCTGAAGTGGAAGATAAATTAAGTGATTTAATTAAAAATATTTCAACAGCAAAGACAAGTGCGGTTGAAGCAATAAAAACTTCGGCTGCTTTTGATGAAGATGAAGTAAATGCAATTTCAAATACCTTCGGTACTGTTGGTGATATTTTAGAAGAAGATCTTACAAAGCTAAACACAGAAGTAAAAAGTTATTTAGAGAATACCGAAAAAAAATATTCAGAAACAAAAAATACGAATATGGAAAATGCACAAAGTACATCTGCTGGTTAATTATTAATAGAAATTCAGAAAAATATTTTTCTGAATATATAATAACTATTAACTGAATAGTTATTATATATTTGCAAAAATAGGTGATAATAATGATAGAAATAGACGTAGTAGAGCTAGAAAAGTTAATAAGTGGTCTAGAGAATGAGATAAGTGACTATGAAAAAAATGTGAATCAAATAAATTTCCAATATAAAGAAATAAAAAATCATTGGTCTGGTAAAAAAAGCAATGATTTTTTTAAAATTTACGATGATATGGCTTTGGACCAACAAAAACTATTAACTAGTCTAAGATCTCATCTTAATTTATATAAATATGTTTATAATAATTATCAAACAATTGGTGAAAAAATATCTTGTGACATAACACAAAAAGATTTTAATATTGAAAAAATAAATAATAATATATTAAACTTAGAAAAAATCATAAATAAATATAATAATTTAGGTGATATTAGTTTTTATAACAAAAGTTCTTTTATAAAAAATGAACAGGAAAGAATAAGAAAATTAAAAGAAACGCAACAAGAAAACTTAAAAATAATAAAGGACAAATATAACCATATTCTGGGAATAGAAAAGGAAGTAAAAGAACAAGCAGAAAATATATATATTCCACAAATTAATAATGTGATTTTTAAAGATTGATATAAGAAGAATAATCCATTATAAATAGAAAGGAATAATCGATATGAATGATTTTAATTTTGAAGAGCAAGCAATAGAATTAATGTTACAAAAAACAGAATTCTTGCTAAATGAACAACAAAAAGTAATCAGTAATATAAATAACATATTAACAGAAATGAATATAAAATATCAATCTACTAACAATGCAATGCTTGTAGAAAAACAGCAAACTTTAAATAGTAAAATATCACAACAATATGAAAATGATTTAAAAACATATAAATATTTAACCGAATACTTAAATAATGTAATAGCAATAAAAAGGAAAAATATAATGAATGCAGAAGATATTGAAAGGGAGATATTATAAAATGGTGAATGAAAATAATAAAAATTTATTAATGAATTTAACAGAAATATGTATGGATATAGAGATAGAACAAGAAAAAGTGCAAAATATAATAGAATATTTCAATAAAAGTTTTTTAATAAATAATGAAGAGATAAAAAAAGAGGGAATGAAAGAAATAAGAAATGAATTAGAAAATATAAAAGAAGAATTAAGACAACAAATAATACCAGAAATAAAAAATGAAATACTATAAGGGGATGGTAAAGTGGCAGATAGATTTAGTACGACAGATATAAATTCTTTTTCAGAAACATTACCTCAAAGTTCTAAAACCCCCGCAGTAACAAATAACACAGTAGAATCCGTAAATTTGGATACATACATAGAAAATTTAGACACTACCCAAAATATGACACTAGAAAATGTTAGCTATACCAAAGAAGAATTGGAAATCATAAAAGAAGAATATTTAGATCAGTATCAGACAAATATAAAATTTTTTGAAGAATTACTAGAACAAGCAGAAACTATGCTAAAGGATGCAGAAGATAAAGATGGTATTTTATTAGAAATAGAAAACTATTTAACTTACTCAGTACAACCAGAATATGATTATTACAAAGCAACTTATACCGATGAAGAAATGCAAGAAAAATTCGGAATAACTCAGAAAGAATTTTCAGAAATGAGTTTAGAAGAATTTGTAAACTACATGAAAAAGTATGACCCCCATTTAGAGGTATACGCAGATGCTTTAGACGAAATGACAGATCGTTTATTAGAAGGAACAGATCTAACAAAAAAAGAGGACTTTGAAACCTACAAAACATCATTAGAAAATGACATTGCAATAATAAATTTAGCGATAGAAAAAACAAAAGAAGCAGAAAATAATATAGACTATAATCTATTAGAATTGACAGAAGAATACCAAACTTTTGAAACGACAAGTTTAGAACTAGACAAAAATAAACTATATGAAGATGGAATGGTACAAGGTTCAACTTTATCATATACAGAATATTGCTATCGCAATGGTGATGTAAATCCATTAGAATTTGTAAAAGCTACAAAAAAAATGGGCATTGACTCTCTTACTATTTATGGTTATACAGGAACAAACTATGAAAAAGTATTAGAGTTATCCGATACATACCCAGAATTTGAAAAAAAGTACAGTTATTTATATGAAACAAAAGGAAAAAAAGTAGCGGATAAATATTTAGAAAACGTAGAAAATGATTTAAATATGCTTATGGGACAAAAACAGGCGCAAGAATTTCTAAGTAGTTTAGAAGGTCACGAAAATGCAGAAGAAAAGCTAGAAAATCATTTAAAAACAACAGGAAAAGGAATCTTAGACGGAATGGAATCCTGGGCAGAAGGAGTACATTCGGCAGGAGAAGCTTTTGCATCTATATTTGGCTATAAAGCAAGTGATGTATATAGTGTAAATGAATATGAAACAATGTACATATTACAAGCTTTACAAGAAGAGGAATATGGATGGTTAGATAACAATTATGAATTAAGTCAAAGTGCAGGAAATCTTTTACCAAGTGTAACTCTAGGAATATTATTAACTCCAGGAGTAGGTACCTTTTCTGTAGGAGTATCCGCAGGAGGAAATAGTTATCACGGTGGAATTGTAGAAGGATATAGTAATACTCAGTCAATCGTATATGGAGTAACATCAGGTTGTTCAGAAGCACTATTACAAAAATATGCAGGAAACCTTTTAGGATTAAATGATGTAAATATAACCTCATTAAAAACATTTGCTTCTAGTATGGTGAAAGAAGGAAAAGAAGAATTTACTCAAGAGTGGATAGATGCCGGTCTAAGAAAATTAGTTTTTGATGAAGATATTGATGCTATAGAAACTATAAAAGCATCTAAGAAAAGTGCTTTTTATGGAGCATTTCTCGGAGGTGTATTTAATAGTCCTAATATGGCATTAAATAGACATAATATAAAATCAATTAACAAGCAAATAGAAAAAGGAGAAATAAACGAATCAGAAATAATAACAAAGATAAAAGAACAGTATGGAGAAGAAGTAGAAGGGTTAAGTAATGAACAAATAATTACAGAATATTCAAGAGAGATAATGAACCTGATAAAAACCAATCAAATAAAAGTAGAGACAGCAAAAGAAAATGTAGAAAAAGTAACAGATGCCATGGAACAAGCGGCTAATCAATTAGAAGATACAATAATGAATAAAAAATTAGAACAAACAATCGAAACAGTAATAGAAAATGGAATCGAGACTATCAATTTTAGTGAACAAACAATGGATAATATAGAATCTGATTTGAGCAATACACAAAAAAATATAAATTTATGGAAAAATTATGATCCCAATGCCTTTAAATATTTTAATGATAGTCTGCAGAAAGCTCCAGAATCATCACCATATATGTTTATTAATCCTACAATATGCTCTTTATTAGATGAAATGACAAAGTTAAATAATAAAACGATTGAGGAAAATGCCCAAATTCTAGAAGATATATATAATACAGCACAAAGTACAGAAGTAGCAAAAATATTACGTAGAAACGAATTGTCGGCATTACAACAATCCAATAATAATGTAGAATTAGCATTAAAAAATTGTTCGGTTGAGCAATTTAATGCCATTATGGACTCCAACTTTTTTAGCGACTACAATAGAATGACACCAATTAAAATTTCTAAAAAAGAAATAAAAAATCTATTAGGTTCTTCTGAAAAAGTAGAACAAATAATGAACACATTAAGTGTATATAGCAGTTACTCGGGACAAGAGCTTGCACAACAAAATATTGATGCAAAGTTTAATATCTGTCGTAATGATGTAATAAATACATACAAAAGATTTTTAAGTATAAAAAATGAATTTGATAATATAGAGACTAAACTCACTAATTTAGAAAAATTAAATTTCAAAAAACTTTTAGAAAGTGAACAAGAATATAATCAGATTATGAAAACAGCAATTGAATACTATATAAATGAAATGAATATATTAAATCCATCGGAAGAATATCAGATTCCAGAACTTTTAAACAAAGGCATACAATTTGAAAATCTTTTAGAGAAAAGACCTATAGCAATACAACTTGCTTTTAAAAATAGTAAGATGACAGGTATGTCAGAAGATAATTTGAAAATAATTTCGAGATTATATAGATTCTATAAAGAAACCAATTACCCAATTTCTAAAAAAGAGAGTGATAATATAAGAATCTGGTCTAATAGATATTTAATGCAACTTACAGAAAAAAGAAGGATGAGTTTAAAGTATAAGAATCGTTATGGAGCAGATCAAGACATATTGACAGGTTTAGCAAATTCTATGCAAACAGAAACTGCCAGAGAAAGATTGAAAAATATCTTTCAACTAAGAACCAATACAAGTAATAATAAAAAAGAACAAGTTTATAGTGTCGTGAGACATTATTTTCCAAACATAAGTAATGCTAATTTAAAAAAATATTTAGCATCAGTTAATAGTGCAGGAGCATGTAGTTATGCAGCAGTAATGAATAATATATACATAACTTTTGCAGATAGTCCACAACTGTTTAAGGCTATTTTTGGTTATGATATGTATAATGTGATAGATGGCGAAAAATATCTAAATGATGAATTGCTCTTAGCTGATTTTTATACCTACGTAAATTTAGATAATGAAAAGATAATTAACCAAAATCATAATCAAAAAAATGTATATATTGGAAATGGAGATAATGAAGACCAAGTATATTTATCGAATTCAGTGGATGGTTTAAATAAAAAATATCTGGAAGATTTTTTAAATTATAAATTAAAAACAACGGCATCTTCAGAATTGCAAAATAAGGCAATAAAAGTTTCATCATCGCCAGAAGATTTATATCCTTTTAAAATAGATTACAGAGATGATACACTTTACAGTGGATATAGAAAGGTAGAGATAGAAAATCTTTCAAAAAAAATAATTTCTAGTTTGGAAAATGGAAATTTTTTAGATTTGGGAATCTATGTTGATTTTGAAAATCAAAAGAATTTCACAATGTATAAATATAATCCAAGTACAGATAACTTTGATATTCCCCACGATTCTCAATTTTGGAAAAACTCAAGTTTGGAAAGTGGATTAAGCAATGCTGAGAAGAGAACTGGTCATGCAATGGCAATTACAGGAATTGACAATGACGGAATATATGTAAGCTCCTGGGGAGAGGCATATTATATACCATTTGCCGAACTAAATGATGTGAAAATTGCTTTAAGTAACGGAAAAATAGAATTAGTTTCAGAAACCGAATAATAATAGTGGATATAGAAAGGAGAAAAGTATGAAAATATCAGATTTTGAGCCTCAAACCTTTGATATCGAAAGATTGAATCAAAGTGGCTGGCTAAATGGAGAAACATTAACAGCGGAATTTATATCACTATATAAAATGTATAGCAAGTTATTAGAACAATACGTAGATCAAAAGGTAAATATTAGAGAAATGGATAATCTTTTGAAAAACTCTCCCTTTAACTTAAAAAAAGTATCTCCAGAGAAAATGGATATATATCAAGCAAATTCAAGTTTTGATTATCTATACCTAAGAAATACATTACACATTGAAAAATTGGATGAATTAGAAATTCAACAATTGCAAAAAAGAGTTAGCAGTCAAAATGATATCTTGGATGAAGAAATGTCATTACTAATAGGAAAAAGTTATCAAAAAGTAATTACAATTGATAAAGTAGCAGATGGAACGTATATTAATTACGGACCATATGGTGCAAGAAGGTATTATGCTCCTAATAATTTTATTGTAATAGGAATTAGATATGATCCAGAATATGAAAAAGAATCAATAGATCCTAATTATAATGATGAAGAATGGGATGAAAACAATGATAAACAAATACAATTAGTACAAGCAGTAGTTGATACCATTAATGAAGAAAATAATAATCATCCAGATTTTTTGGTAAGAGCAATTGAATATAACGAATTTTCTGTCAAAAAAAAAATTAATATAGAAAAGTCAGAAATTAAAACAATGTAAACTAAGTGGAGGACTATATGAAATATCAATACATGCCAGATTCTTATAATTGGGAATTGCTAGAAAAAAAGGGAATAAATATAGAGGATTTTCTAAAACTACAAAAAAAATATAGAACAGGATTAGAAAATGTATTAAAGAAATTTATAGATTTTGAAGAGATAGATAGAAACATAGAACAAGACGGATTAGATATTCCTGTAGTTTTAGATGAAGAACAAAACTTCTATCGTAGATTTTCGACATTAAATAGTAAATATGTGTTTCTTAGAAATAACTTTCATATAGAAAACTTAACAGAAGAAGAAATCAGACAATTAATAAACAACCAAGCAGTGTCTATAGATTTTTTAAATCAAACACTCTCAAGAGTGATTTTTGAAGAAGGGGACTATACCTTATTTGGACCATCTAGCAAAAAGGAACTTGTGAAGTCAAAAAGCATTGTTTTTGAATTTGCTTTCGATCAGAAAAAGTGTAAAGAATTTGATCAATTAATGCGTATAGAAGATACCTATGAAAATGTTTTTAATAAGATACAAGAAAAACTAAAACCGAATCTAAATATACCTATATCTTTTCACACCTATAGAGCAATACCAGATTTATTTTCAAATAAAAAACAAGTAGTAAACCAAGTGAAAAAATAAAGAAAATAAGGGGAGGATAAAATGTCAGAAAGACTTAGTATCACAGAAATAAATCCTTTTTCAGAAACAATTCCCCAAAATTCCGAAGCACCAGAAAAAACAACCCAATCAGTAGAAGAATTATCTTTTGATGTAGATGGTTTAAATACAGAAACCCTCCCAGATATACAAGAATTAATAGATAATAAATATACATTTACAGACGAAGAAATAGAAATATTAAAAGGAATATATTCAGAACAATATGAAACAGACTTATCATTCTATGATGAATTATTAGATACAGCTGAGAAAATGCTAAAAGATGTGGAAGAAAAGCAAGGAATGGAAGATCAAATAAATGATTATTTGAGAAATACAGTATTATCAGAACGAGATCTTTTGTTAGCAACATATTCAGATACACAATTAGAAAAAGAGTACAAAAAAAACAAAGAAGAATTACTAGAAATGACAACTGAAGAATTTCTAGAATATATGGCACAATATGATAGTAAATATGAATCATACAATAATAACTTAAAAGAAATGGTAAAAGAGTTAACAAAAGGAACCAAAGCAACCAATTTAGAAGAATATGAAACATATAAACAAGAAATAGAAAGTACTATCGCAACCATAAATGTAGGAATTAGAAATACAGAATTGCTTCAAGATTATTTAGATTACAATTTGTTAGAATTAAGAGAAGATTACCAAAACTTTACCTCTGAAAGTATGGAGATAGATATTAATAAATTGTATGAAGATGCTCTGTTGCCAGATGCTAATATATCATATACAGAATATTGTTATCGCAATAAAGAGGTGAATCCACTAGAATTTTTAAGAGCAGTAAAAAAGGCTGGTGCAACAACTACAATTATCTATGGAATAACAGGAACAAATTATGAAAATGTCTTAGAAATAAGTGATATAAACCCAGAAATAGAGAAGAAATATAGTTATTTGTTCGAAAAAGAAGGAAAAAAGAGTGCAGATAAGTATTTAGAAACAGTAGAAGATGAAATTAATAAATGTCTAGGTCAAAAGCAAGCTCAAGAGTTTTTAGATAGTCTAGGAAATCATAAAGAAGTAGATGAAAAAATCTGGAATCATTTAAAGACAACAGGAAAAGGATTAATAGATGGAACAGAATCTTTTGCGGAAGGAATTGGTTCCGCAGGAGAAGCTATCTCATCGTTATTCGGAGAAGAAGCAAGTGATGTGTATAGTGTAAATGAATATGAAACAATGTATATATTAAAATCCCTACAAGAAGATAAATATGGATGGTTAGATAATAATTATGAGATTAGTCAAAGTATAGGAAATATGTTACCAAGTATAACTTTAGGTATGATTTTTACTCCAGCAGTAGGTACTTTTTCAATGGGAGTATCCGCAGGAGGAAACAGTTACCATAGTGCCACGGTAGAAGGATATAGTAATGGAGAAGCCTTGGTATATGGAGTATTATCAGGTACTTCAGAAGCCGTATTACAGAATTATATAGGAAAAATACCAGGACTAAATGAAGTAAATGTAACATCGTTAAAAGCACTTGCTAAGAATACCGCTTTAGAAGGAGTAGAAGAGTTTTCACAAGAATGGATAGATGCAGGAATAAGAGCTGGCTTGTTTGAAGAGGATGTAGATGTATATGAAACATTAAAAAACTCAGGGAAAAGCTTTTTATATGGAGCATTAATAGGAGGAATGTTTAATACACCAAACCTAGCATTAAACAAACATAATGTAGAAACTATCAATACTCAAATCGAAAATGGAGAAATAAACGAATCAGAAATAATAACAAAGATAAAAGAACAGTATGGAGAAGAAGTAGAAGGGTTAAGTAATGAACAAATAATTACAGAATATTCAAGTGAGATAATGAATCTGATAAAAAACAATCAAGTAGAAGTAAAAACAACAAAAGAAAATGTAGAAAAAGTAACAGATGCCATGGAACAAGCGGCTAATCAATTAGAAGATACAATAATGAATAGAAAATTAGAACAAACAACCGAAGAAGTAACGGAAAAAGTATCAAGTGCAAGCGAGAGTGTTCAACAAGGACTAACCGAACAAGCAGCAAAAAAAGTAACTGCTTCTATAGCAAGTACCGCTTCAGAAACAATAAATAAATTAAAAAACTTAAAATCAACAAAACAACAACCGTCAGAAAGATTAAATAAAATAATTGAGAATAATCAATCATTAAAGAAAACCAAGAGATACATATTAGACGATTTAATAGAATTAGAGGCAACAATTCCTGCAACAGCAAAAGAAGGTTTTTATAAATCCTTAGAAAACTACAATCTAACAACAAAAGAAATAAGAAACTTAAAAAAGATGGTATATAATGATTCTGAATTATTCCATTCTGTAATAAAAAATAGAATAATTACAGCAGGAGAGAATACAGAAGGGGTAGGAATACAATCAACGGAAGAACTAAGGACTGAATATTTAAATTATGAAATAGAAAAAACCATAGCTTTTAGTTTAACGGACTTTACGAAAATATTAAATTTATCTGATCCTAATTTAGCAATAGACAAAACAACTCCAATTTTGTATCAATTATATGACATAGTAGGAAAAGATGTTTTTTTAGAAGCTTATTATAATGGTGGAGATTTATCAATAATCGAAGAAAAACTATATGAGATAATTCCCGATAAAGAAAAGGCACATCAAGTTTTTGAACAATATGAAAAAATAGGAAATCGTACCTTCGGAGCACAAGGAAATCCATATATTGAAATAGCTAACCTTGAATTAACATTATTAGAGTATTATAAGGCAAAATTAGAACAAGAAAAGGAAAAAGGGGTAGCTACAGATATTTTACAAAAAGAAGCAAGTGAATTTAAATATGCAATCGTAAGTGAATTTGGATTATCGAATACATATTTATCAGAGGAATATTTGGAGTTAAATGTTGTATTTAATGGAATTTTAGATATGTTTAAAGAAATAGAAAGTAATGTAATAAAAGGAACGAATGAAACAAAAATAGATAGTTCAGACTTGAAAAAAATAATAAATAGTTTAATAACTCTGAATATGGCTAAGTCGATTAATAATGATGTAATTATGGACAAAATATCTAACTTATCCACCGAAGAATTTTACCAAGTATTAGAAGGGATAAAATTTAATGGTAGTCATGATGCAAGAGATTTAGAAATTAGCTCTTATACGAAAATATTAGAATTAATAATGACCAAATTTTCTACAGAGGATAAAAAAGCAATCCCTGGAGAGTATATAGATATTTTAGCCAATTTACCAATCGTAGATGTATGGAGTGTAAAAGATCCAAATCAACGAAGAATTGTAAATGAGTTTGAACAATATAGAAAAGAGATAACAGCAAGTAAAGTAGAATTACTGGAGCAAACAACAACACTTCCAATACGAAATATGATTGGAAGAATAGGAATAATAGATAGTGATAGTTCAAACTATAAATATTACAATCTAATATATGAGATTGACGGAAAAGAATATCAAACAGAAGCAGTAAAACAAGGAATGATGGTTGGATTAAATGATTTTATTAATAATAAAGAAATATTACAAGCAGCCCTAGAAAAGAGATTAAAAATAAAAGGAATAACACCAAACATAGAAAAGTCAAGTTTAGTACTAGATATTCCTAATGGTATATATGAAATATCATTAGAAATAGATGGTAAAACACAAACAAAATTCATAAATAATAAAATGAACGAAATTGATTTAACCGAAATATTTCCAAATGCCAAAAATATAAACAAAGAAAGCCTAACACTAAAAGAAGTAAATGAAAGCAGCTTTCCGAACGGAATTTCTTACTTAGAAAAATTCCCAATTGCACCACAAATATTATTACAAGAAAAATATGGTGGAAATCAAAGTGATATCGAGGATTTAATTAAGAAAAAGATAGAGAGCAATTATCCTAGTAATAAACTATTATTCAACAAAAATAATTTAACAGCAATAGAATTAAACAAGGCAACATTATTAGAAGATATAATAGAAAATTACTTTCCAGATGCCACATCAATGAATAAAGTAAACATTGCTGAAAGTTATGCCTCCATGGGATGTGGTTATATGGCCGTTGCCAACGCCTGTGCCATATATTTTGGAAGCATAGAAAATGGAGAGCAAATATTTAAAGAAAAATTTGGCTTTGATTTAACAACAACAGATGGAGCAACAAAATCATATAATATAGAAGCAATTGCTTTAGATATTTTTATGTATACTTGGAAAAAAGAAAATCAAAGCATCGATGATTTTGTAGAGGTTTCTGCAGGTGGTATTGATAAAGAAACGTACTTGGATAGATTTGTTAGTTATTTCAAAGAACACAATATAAAATTAGATACAGAAGTAAAAGAAATATTATCACCAAAGAGACCAGGAACTAAGCAAGAATTTATTGCTGAAATATTGACCAATCCATATGACTTTTGTTTTATTGGAGCAAGAGCTTTTGATTTAGAGAAGTTAAGTAATACAGAAAACAAGAATTCATCAGACATGGCACTATCTGGAGTAAAAACAAACGGAAATATAAAAGAAAATGTAGGCGGCCATGCAATGTTAGTAACAGAATTAACTCCTGACTTAACACCAATAGTATCTTCTTGGAGTGAAAAATATAAATTTTTAACCGATAGTTTAGGAAAACATAAAGGAATAAGAAAACATTTTGGTGACTTGTATGTATTCTCATTTTTATTAGAGGAAAATATGGCTGCAACTAATACAGAAATAACAAGTACTAAGGATTCTATAGAGATTAATCAATCAACACAAGATAAGGTATTAAATAGTCAAGAGGAAATAAGGCCTATTTCCAGAAATTCCTTATTACAAGATTTCGCTCCTCATTTAAGAATAGAAGATTTAATTTCCCATCCTATAGAAGAACAATTAAAAATAATAGAAAATGCAAATCTTTATTCTTTAAATAGTATTTTGAATAATGAAAACTTAGACAGCAAAGTAAAAGAAAAAATAGACGAACGTATTCTTGAAAACCAAGATATTTTATGTTTGGACATAGCAAATAGTAAAATTAATCAAATAGAAGATGATTATCGAGAGTACATATATAACAATGAAGAACTATTAAAAAAGTTAAAAACAAAAAATCTAGTCAGAATTCTATTTGATATACATAAATTCGATTTGACTAAAGCTTATAAAGAGTTAGAAAGACGAATAGATCAAGGAATAATTGCTTTTGACCAAGCAGAGGTAGATTATTATGAATTTGGAAATAAATTTTCCACCTTAAAAACTGCTTTTTCCCACTTACCAGAGCAAACAATGAATAAAATAACTAATATTGCAGAAAAGGAGGTTAATCAATATCTACCAGAGTATTTAAATTCAGTGGAATTTGGAACCTTTTTTCAACAACTGATGCTTGCAGAATTATATAAAGAAGGAAAAATAGATGAAGTAGGAGAAACAATACTAAAAGAATTATATAATGAAAATATAAACAACTTAAAATCATTTGACTTTTCTATTTTAAGCACTGAATTTACAAATGTATTTGATAAGGAATTTTTAAAAACAATTGGAAAATATCCAGAGCTAAGTACTAGATTATCTTCTTTAAAAGAAAATAATGAACAATTATTTAATATATTTACGGAAATAGTTAATCAAACGAAAGAAGATAATAGTTTAAACAACCAGTATACTATAATTCTATCAACACTAACATTTCTTGCGAATAATCAGGAATTTATGAAAGGAAGAAATGTAAATAATACAGATATTAATGAACTAATAGACTATATATTACTGTATAATATGCCAGGAAATAATCTAAAATTTGACTTTCATAACAACTTTTATAGTGAACTATGTAAAGTATATGATGATAAATTCCGTGCAGCGAAGGAAGCTTATAAAGAGAATCCTTCTTCTGCAAGATTCACATATAACCTTAATGATATGAAAGAAGCTTATTTACAAAAATATTTTTTAATATCACCACTACAAGCAGAAAGAATTATAACAAAATATGGAAGTCATATAGAAGAAATTTCAAATAGATTAAATGATGAAGATGGTCAAATTGCAAAATCGGTATTAGAATATCTTAATAAAATTAATGATATGACGGATCCAGAAGAAATAATCGCTTTATATGAAAACCAACAATTTAGACTAACTGCTGAAGAAATGCTAAAGGTTGAAGATATATTAATCAGCAAATATACAGAAACTTACGAAGAAAAATTCCAAAAAACTAAACAACAAATAGAAGAACAATTAGAAAATGCAGAAGAAGTAATATATAATGGAAAGAAAATAAAAGTAATTAATGGTTTAAAAGAATTCTCTATGTTAGTATATAGTAGTGATAGTGGCTTTGTAGAAGAAAAAGAATTATTGAATAATAGCTATATAAGTACATGGAAAAATATCGATAATCCAAGAACGCATGGATTACCTACTGCATATTTTACTGAAAAAAACACGGGTACTGCTCCAGTGCAAGGGAAAGGTGTATTATATGGACTATATGATATAACATCGAAACAAATATATGCTATGGGACCTTATGACATCGATTCAAATATTGCAGATTATGGATTTAATTCAAGAAATCAACAAATTTTTATCTCAGCGGACAATATGCCGAATAATATTACCAGAGAATATGGTGAATTCGTAACATCTAGAGAGGATACCACTCCTTCTTGTGTAATTGTTTACACAGATATGTCTCCACAACTAATAGAAAATGCTTATCAAGCAGCTGCTGAGTGGAATATTCCAGTTGTTAGATTAAATAAACAAGAAATAGCAAAAAATCAAATGCAAGAAGTCTATGATTCTATAGATAAATTTAATACAAGTTATAATCTAAAATATTTAAATCAGGCACTAGAAACATACGAATCAGGAAGAAATGGTTTTCGATTAAATGAAATAAAAAATCAGCCATTGAAAATAGAATCTTTAAAACCAGAAATTAATAAGGACTTAGAAGAAATCTATAATCAAGAACCAATTTCGAATACCATCGAAGAATATATTATATATCTAAGACAAAATAATGCTTCAACGGAAGAGTGGAACAATTTAAAAAATGTATTATATAAAACCAAGGAAAGATATCAAATTGCTAATACAAAAGGAACAAACGCGTTACCTAAAACGGAGACTGGTATAGATTTAGATAAATATATTCAAGAAATTAACGAAATACAGGAATAGAAAGTTTAGACAGTTTAATGAACATATTAAACAATATAGGTGATAAAAATGAATAAAAAAGAAATATTAAAAGCCAAAGCACAGATATTAAATCAATTAATGAATAATAAAAAAATAAGAAAAGAAACAGTAGAAGCCATCCAAGAGGAAAAGAAAGAAGTGCTAGATGAAAGGCTAAAAAAAACAAGGTAAAAATAAAACCATCTCAATAAAATATAAGAGATGGTTTTATTTATATTTATAATGCTTTGATTTCTCCATAGAAATATTTAAAATAACCCCCACTAAAATCATATAAGAAAGTAAACTAGATCCTCCATAAGAAATAAAAGGAAGAGTAATTCCAGTGATAGGAAAGAGTCCTACCGTCATTCCAATATTTTGTATTTGTTGAAATAAAAGCATTCCTAAGATGCCTGCTAAAATGTATTTGTCAGTATCTAATAATTTTCGTTTCGCTAATAATACAATTTGCGTATCAAAATAAATAATAACACCTAGTAGTATAATAACACCGAAAAGTCCAAAATTAGAAGCATATACTGCAAAGATAAAATCGGTAGAAGACTCGGGAAAATAAATTGGTGTTTGATTAAATCCATGTCCAAAAAATCCAGCAGATCCAATCGCCGCTAAGGCATTTTCTAATTGTAAACCAGTACCACTTTGCCAATTAAAAATACGTTCAAAACGATAAAATAAATCTGTACCAAATAAATCAATAAATAAATCTTGCTCAAAAAAATAAATTCCAAAAATGGTAGCGAGTAATAAAAGAACAACCCCTCCAGCAATTAAAAACCATCGAATCCGAATACCTGATACAAACATCATACAAAAATAAATAATAAAGTAAATGATAACCGCTCCCGTATCTGGTTGTAAAAAAGTAAGGACAGAAGGAATCAGAACAATTACTAAAGTTTTTAAGATAAAAATAAATTCTTGTTTAATCGTAGGATTTTTATAGTCACTCCGAAAATTATGAATCATAGTCGCAAGCATTAACATAAGAAATATTTTCATAAATTCACTAGGTTGAATACTACCAATACCAGGAATAGTAAACCAGCATTTACTGTTATTGACAGGTTCTGCAAAAAGTAACAGACCAACTAATAAAATATTACCCAAAATATAGAGAAATACGGTATGGCGATATAAATATTCATTTTTCATATGAATTAAAAAAGCTACCAACAAAGCACCAATAACATACCACAAACCTTGTTTTAATGCTAAATTACCTAATTCACTAGAAGTATAAGTTAAAGCACTATAAATAGTAATAATACTAATAATAGCCATAATACAAATAGGAATCAAAATTTTCTTGTTAAGTTTCTTTATTGTCATAAATCTCTCCTCGCTATATATTATACCAAAAATGTGCAATTTTTATATCTAAAAAACATAAAATATCTTGAAGGAGAGATGATTTATGAAAAAATTACCAGAACTTTATAAAAATTTAAACAGTAAACCAATCGATAACAATAAGAAAGTATATTATGCCAAAGAAAGTGACGATAGAACATTCCAAACACCCACGATAACGGAAGAACTAGATAATATTTTTCAAAGTCTAGGATATTCATATAATATTCCAGTAGAGATAAAAACAAAAACGGATGTTTACCATACAAGTTTAGTAACCAAGACAAAAGAAAATGTATTAACGATAGATAATCAAATCATCCCAATTAAAGACATTGTACAAATTATACGTAAATAAGAAAAGTAATAGGGTTCCCATTTACTTTTTTTATTTTTATTGCTAGAATAAACTTATAAGATGGAGGGAAATATGAAAAAAAGTTATATTATTACAGGGGTAATTTTAATTATCATTTTTGCAATCATTATATTTTTTGTAGGAAACTATAATAGTTTAGTTTCCTTAGAAGAAGAGGTAGATGGAAAGTATGCAGATATTGAAGTACAATTAGAAAGAAGAGCTGACTTAATACCAAATTTAGTAAATACTGTAAAAGGGTATATGACACATGAAAATGAGGCAATCGAAAAAGTAACCACTGCCCGTGAAAATTTAGTAAATGCAAAAGGGGTAGAAGACAAAGCATCCGCAAATGAAGAATTATCTAGTGCATTAAATGGTTTAATGGTAATTGTTGAAAATTATCCAGACTTAAAAGCTAGTACCAATTTTATTAATTTACAAGATGAACTAGCTGGTACAGAAAATAGAATTTCAACAGCAAGACGTGACTATAATAATGCAGTAAAAAGTTATAATGCAAAAATAAAGAAAATACCAACAAATATCATTGCATCAATTAGTGGATTTGATGAGAAAGAATACTTTGAAGCAAGTGAAGAAAAAAAAGAAGTACCAGAAGTAAATTTTAATTAAAAACTTCTATTTTTCTTTTTAAGGATTGAGAATAATGAATAAAAAAATAATCGGAGTAACATTACTAAGCATTATATTACTATTATTTCCAATAACGACACTAGCCATGGTAGAACCTACTTCTGAGTTTTATATAAATGATTATGCTAATATCTTATCCGAAGAAGTAAAACAAGATATTCTAAATAAATCAGTAGCCCTAGAAAAACAAACTGGTGCTCAAATTGTTGTAGTAACCGTACCTAATTTAGAAGGACAAAGCCTAGAAGAATACGCAACAGAATTATTTAGAAAATTCGGGATTGGAGATAAAAATGAAAATAATGGTCTTTTACTTTTATTAGCATTAGAAGAAAGAAAGTTTCGAGTAGAAGTAGGATATGGTTTAGAGGGAGTTCTCCCAGATGGATTAACCGGAAGGTATCAGGATGAGTATATTATTCCTTACTTAAAGGAAGACAAATGGGACGAAGGAATTCAAAATGGATATAATGCTTTTTATAAAAAGGTAGCAGAAAGCTACAATTTAGATGTCAGTGATATTAATGTTACTAGAGTCAATACGACAAACACGAGTGAAGACTTTGACTTTTCATCTATGATTTTCTTATTTATAATAGCAGGTATTTTATGGGGGACTACAGTATTTAGAAAAGATAGAAGTACTAGAATCACATCCCCAGTAGTCATTATTTTTGCATTGATTTTTAATATAATACCAATCGTAATCTGTTATCTTAACAGTATTTCAATATTAATATTTGGTGTAATGCTAGAGATGTTTTCCTTATTTTCCGCCAGATATTCCAATGGTAGCTCTTCTGGTTACTTTGGAGGCAGAGGATCTTCCGGTGGAGGGTTTGGAGGCTTCTCTGGTGGCGGTGGGTCATCCGGAGGTGGAGGAAGTTCCAGAGGTTTTTAATCAAAATAAAAAGTCCGAAAAGGACTTTTTTGTTAGCATAAATCAATAAATGTATCTGGAAGACAACGAAGAGCTCCAACACAGTCTAGATCAATAGTGAAAAATTCAGAAGTACCAACATATCTATTAGTAGTAGTATCTAAATATAAAATACGGCAAGTACAGCAACAATCATCAATAGCTTCAATACGGAAAACATCAGAAGTAGAAGTCTGGTTGTTAATGGTGAAAGAAAAACTCCAAGGAGTACCAGTACAACAATTGTATAACATAATAGGTCGAGTGTTATAACATATAGTACTGCAAATAGGACCTAAATAAGGCTTATCACATCCTTTATGACTTTCATTATCATAGTCTTGTCTTTGTAGTAATAATATTTTTTTCAATATCTCTGCAAGACAACCACAATCTTTTTTTACATCTCCACAACTCATATCATCTCCTCCTTTCTATAAACAGGTGATAGAAGTATCAGGAAAGCAACGAATAGCACAAAAGCATCTAGGAGAAACAGTTACTACTTCTCCAGTAGCCGTGTAATTAGGATTAACTCCAGAAAGAACTTGAAGTACAACACAATCATCATCGACTCTTTCTACTCGAAAAACACTACTACCAGAAAAAGTAAACAAACTACCATCTTTAGTATATAAAGAAATAGGTCGAGTGTTATAACAAGAAACGGTATTACTAGGGCCTAAAAAAGGACGAATACAACCTTTCTCATTATTACAATGATTAACAGAATTTCTTTGAAGTAAATCAATAACCTTAAGTAAATTTAGAATACAATTATTATTTCGCATACAACCACCTCTTAATCTTTATCTAATATAAAGTATTCAAAAAAATACAATTGGTGTTTATATATACCTATAAAAATAGTATGTAAAATAAGATTCTAATATGATACAAAATCAATCTATAATTGACCATTTTTTATTGTTAGATTATAATAAAATAAAATAGAGGTGAAAAAAATGGCATATGATTTTACAAAATATACAACACCAATGTCTATGGCAATAGATCCTAATGTTGTAGAAAGTAAAATGACAGAAATTACTACTTCATTATCTGCCTGGGTAAATGAAGTGAATAATGTCATAGAGGAAGAAAGAACAGTAGGTGGACTCTCTGTAGAAGCTCTAGATTTTGGAGGGATTACTCCTTTAAATACAGAAGGTGCAACAATTATTAGTTCACTAAATGAGTTACTTCAAGCAGCGGAAGACATAAAAGGAAAATTAGTAGCGGAAGCAACGAATAAAAGGAAGGAAGAATTGCAAGCATTAAAACAAGCAATAGATACTCATATTGAAGAACTTTATGCAGAGTTAGAGGCACTAAAAGCAAATAATAGTCGAGGAGAAAATAATGCTGCAATATCCCAAAAAACAACAACAATAAGTGTATGGGAAACGGCCTCGGATGATGTGGCAAAAGCATTAAGCACTTTATAGAAAGGAGAAGGAAATGGATAAAGTAGAGCTAGATTATAGTTTATTAACATCAGGAAGTAGTAAACTTAGTAGTTTACAAGGAACAGAGAAAAATACTAAAAATATAATTAGTGATAAGCAAGAAGAGCTTACAGAAATAAGTAATATGCATAATAACTGCTTAACTTCTTTATCTTCTATAGATTCACTAACAACTTCGATTGAGGATAGTATAGAAAGTATAGTAACATTAAGTGAGAAGATGCAACAAACCATAGAAATCTATAAGAGAACAGAAGAATTACTATGTAATATAGCAGCTGATAGCTTTCAAGCAAAAGATGGTAAGTTTTATGCACGCTCCACAGTTTTAGGAAAGTACTGGGGAGATAGTAGTGGGTTAGAATTTACCTATAACGAAGCAACAGGAACGTATTTGATATCAGAAGGTGGTGTTGCCATGGGATATACAACAGCCAGTGCCCTAGCTTCTTATCTAGGAATTGCAGAATCAGACTTAAAAAAATCCGATGGAACAATAATAGAAAAATGGTCTACAGACGATATGAAATTACCAACAGAACAAAAAAATAATACAACCACTACAAATGATACCGAAAAAGAGAATACCTCAAAACATCAATTAAGACAATCGACAACCCCAAGAAAGGTATCTGCAACAGAAGTATCAAAATCTGTTAATAAGGAAATCTTAGACTATGCAAAAATAGAAACAGATATAACAAAATCTGACTACGAAAAAACGAAAGCATACAATAGTTTATCAGAAGAAGCCAAATCCTTTGTAGACGGAGAAAAAGTAGTTAGAAGTCTAGATAATAGTACAATGGAAGAAATGGTAGATGCCAGAGATCCGATTCATGTAGAAAACGGAAAACACATTTATATAAATGGAGATAAAATCATAGGAACAGACATAACGTTTTATTATGATAAAGAAACAGGTCTTTATAGAACCAAAACAAGTGCAGGAAATTATGCCTATGGTGGCTATGAACTAATTGATATGTCAAAAGCACAAATAAAATAGATTACAAAGATATCTTCAAAAAGAGAAGATATCTTTTCTTTTTGAATAATTTCATATATAAACGTAAATATGTCAAGAAAAATGTTAAAGTTTGTAAACTTTCTTGACGAAAGAAAGAAAAAAACTTACAATTAATTTATAAGAATATAAAGGGTAGAGATATTCTTAACAAAATATAGGAGGTGAATAATATGGGTGATCGTATAACAATTAGACCAGAAGAGTTGGAATTAGTTGAACAAGTCATGAGAGCTCAGCTATCTGATTTTAACTCTAGCGTAGATATAATTAAGCAAGCTGTACATAGAGATTTGCAAGAATGCAGTGGTACTCTATACAATGCATTAAAAGAAACCTATGATGCACAACTTCAAGTTATCATGGATAAAGCATCCGAAAGTATCCAAAATTATATTAACACTCTAGTTGATGCAGATAAAGAACTTGCCCAAACAACAAGTCAAGTAGAAAATATATTAAGAGGCTAATACAAAAGGAGGGATAAAAATGGCAGATAATACAATTTCATATACAGCCATTCAAAGAGCAAAAAGTATAATTTCTAAATCTACAGATGATATTGAAGAAAAAGCAAAGTCTATGAATGCAAATATTGATGAAAATTATGCTAAAGAAGGCGGAAATGCTTTAAGTGGAGATGCAGCAGCAGCACTAGCAGCGGCATGGTCTGATTTTTCTACAACAACCTTTCCACCACTTGAGAATAAATTAATAGAATTAACAAATGATAAATTAGCTCCATGGGAAGAAATGTTTAAAGCAAGCGAACAAAAAATTGTTGAAAATTCAAATAATTTTGATAATGGAAATTAAATATAACACTGCATATGCAGTGTATTATAAATAAAAGAAATCTTTCTTTTATTTATAATACACTGAGGAGGGGATAAAATGAAAATTAGTAATATTACTTACCAAAGTGATGTTAATAAGTTTGTTCAATCAAGCGAAATTGAAGATGTAAAAAAGCAATTTGATCAGGTTATAGATAAATTAAAAGAAGAAATTCTAGAATCATTAGAAAATGAAATGAAAGAAGGAAATGGGCTAGATGCTTATTCTTTTAATGTCAATGGACAATCAAGAGCTAATACGACGGCTATAAACATTTATAAAAGAATAGCAGATGTTATAGCAAATTTGACAAGTTCAAAAGAGATAATAGAACAGAATTTAAAAAACCATAGAGATAAGGAGTTTGAAACTTATATAGACAAAATAGATGAAAGATTGTCAATTCTGCAAAGTCAAATGTCGAATAATACAACAAATTCTATCAATCCTACCAATCCATCAAGAGGTGCCTCAATAGCTTTGCAATCAGCAGGAAGTGTATTGCAAAGCGAAATAGAAAATTTAGTAAGAAAGAAAACTACTGCTCAAACCTTATGGGCCAAAATATAAAAATGGAAAGGATAGACGTATGGAAGGAAGCAAAAATATATGTGTGGACTATAATCGAGTATTAAGAAGTGCCAACACATTAAATACAATATACACGAATCTAAACTCATCAATGATGAATAATGTTACAGATACCTTGAATGACTTATATTCAAAACATAACATTGGCCAGGTGGATATTGAAATTGATAAAAGTAATATTAATAAGATTCAAGAATCAATAGCCAATCTATGGGAATACATGGCAGGAGCAGTATCTTGTTTTACTAGCACGGAAATTCAAATAATTAATGATATAAAAGGGCCACATGCTATTTCAGGTCAACCACTTGCTAGTTTGACATTTAATCAAGAAAGGTTTAAAGAATTAATACAAAATAGTGATTTATATACAGCCGAAGAAAAAGCAGCAATCCTTGCTGGAACGATGAATGTTGCGACAACATCCGAAGAATTTAAAGAAGGATTGAGTGATGAGGATAGAGAAAAGATAAAAAAATATCAAATGGAAACTAACTCAGTAATCGCTGGATATGTAAACTCAGCTTTAGGGATTGATCCATCTATAGCGCTAATGTCAGGTGCCGGAGTATTTGGATATATAGAGTCAGATCTCATAAGTGATTTAAGATATTTTACAGCAAAAGAATACCTAGATAAACAAACATTCCCAGCAATTTTATCTGAAAAAGGTTACAAAGAAGAATTGATGAACACATTAAAAGAAAAATATCCAGGATTGTCTAATGAAGAATGTGAGAGTATTGTTGATAGATATATAGAGGAGAAAAATACATCTAATGAAGTTGATGGGGATTCTGATGGGGATTCTGATGGGGATTCTGATGGGGATTCTGATGGGGATCCAGGAGATGGTGATGACCAAGATGGAGATACTGGAGGAACCGGTGGTGACAATGGAGGCGATTATCCTGAGGATAATGATGGATCTTCGTCAACACAAGCCAGAGTAGAAACTCCATCACCAAATCCATCTCCGAGTGATACACCAAATAAAGTAGAAAAACCAACAACAGACCCAACGCCAGAAGAAACACCTTCCGATAATACAGATACACCAAGTGACAATACAGGAGATAATAGCAATACAGGAACAGATTCTGAGACTCCATCTACTGGTGATGATAACAATAATACCAACACAGGTAATGATTCTAATAATACAAAACCTGATGGAGGTAATAATAGCAATAATAATACAGGTGGCAATACCAATACCGGAAGTGGCTCAAATACAAACCATGGTAACACGAGTAGACCAAGTGGAAATACTGGAAATAATAGTGGATATTATGTTCCAGGCAACAATAACGGTGGAGGAACATCAAGCACACCACCAACCACTCCAAGTGCAGGAGAAAATGGTAATGCCTCAACAACAACACCATCGGCACCAGATAGTGACGCTGGTATCATAGATAACAGTGGAGAAGAACTAGATGTTATTAGTATTGATAAAGGATCAAGTGCCAAACCATCTACTTCATCTAATGATGGAGGAAGTGTAATACCTGCCATACTAGGTGTAGGAGTTGCTGGAGCTGCTGGAGTTGCTGGAGTAAAATATATCAAAAACAAGAAAGAAAAAGATAATGAGTATGAAGATGACTCTATAAACGAAGATGAAAATTCATTCTCATATATAGGAGATTATCAAGAAAACACAGATACTTCGAATGACAGTTACAACGCAATGCCAACCGGAGAAAAATATAAGGCAGGAAACGTAAATAAATTAGTATTAGATGATGCTCCTGAAAATATTAAAATTGAAGAGAGTATGAACGATACTACAAATCAAAAAGAAGAACTTGAATAAGGAAAAGAGGTTAGAAAATGGATAAGAATATTTTACCGTTAGGTAGTGTAGTACTTTTAAATGGAGGTACTAAAAAAGTTATGATTATAGGTTACTGTATGAAAACTCCAGAAAAGCCAAATAAGATTTTCGATTACTGTGGCTGCGTTTTTCCTGAAGGAGTTCTTCGTTCGGATGTAACTTGTGTATTTGATCATGAACAAATTAAGGAAGTATGTTTTTCGGGATATAAAAATGAAGAATCTAATAAGTTTCTAGATAGAGTGGTAACATTGACATCGAAAGAAGATGAAAAAGAACAACAAAAACAAGAAGAACCTAGATTCCAAATAGAATCTTTGGAAACAGAATGATTCAAATATCATTCTGTTTTTTCTTAATATGACAATTACCTGTGATACACCATTGGAATCTTTATTAGATGTGAATGATATAAAAGAAAAAGTAGAAACTTATACAAAGATAATAGAAAGTAAAAATAGAAATTTATATGAGACAATCGTAAATGAACAAAATAGAGGTTTATCAAAAGATTCATTTTATATTGACAATAACCCCATGTTATTTGAAAAATCAGAAACAATAAAGAAAAAGTTAGAAAACATAGAAGATCAAATATCTTCATGGAAAGAAAATATTCTTTCTATAGCTGAAGAAAAGCGAACAGAAGAAATCGAAGAATTAAAAAGAAAAGTAGCAGCGAAAAGGAATCAATTATATTTAGAATGGGTAGCCTTAAATAATATTAGCCTAGGACCAAGTATTGGAAAACCACAAATAGATATCAGTAGAAAGCAAGAGATAGAAGATAAACTAAAGTATTATACCGAAAAATATAATCAGCTATTAACATTAAAATAGGGGGTGATATGATGGGAGAGGTAAAAGTAAATTATGATAGTCTATTGGCTTCTGCACCAGTTCTAGAAACAGAAGCAGAGTTATCGAAAAAGGAGATAGAAGAACTACCGGATATTAGAGAAAGTATTATCCAAATAGGAAAAAGTCATGATAATTGTTTTTCTAATATCTCCGATGAAATGGAAATAAATCTAAATAATGTTTTAACAGAAATAACAAACTTATCAAGCGACATAGTAACGACAGTAAATACTTTCTCGCAAGCAGAACTAGCTCTAATCGATAGTATAAAAATAAATTCCATAGGATTAGATAATGCCATAAAATATCAACATACCAAAACATATGAAACTTCCCTAACAGGATATGATTATGAATATTATCAAGAATTATTAAATAAAGCGTTAAGTCTAGCCAAGACAACAAGAGCAAAGAGTACTATGGCTGCTATCTTTTTATCTACAACATTCCCCCATATGAATTATTTCTGGGGTGGAGGCCATGATAAAATTAGTGAAGGACTTGACCCTACCTGGGGAACACCAAAAGTAGTAACAGCAGCTGGAAGTGATACCACTGGAACAAAACAACCAAATAGCTTAGATTGTTCTGGCTATATTTCCTGGAGTTTAAAAAATGGAGGGTACGACATATCCAAACCAATGGTAACGGGAGAACTAGAACAACTAGGTGAAAAAATTCCTATAACCGGTTCTGCAGAAAAAAATATTCAAGCAGGAGATTTAGCATCTATGGAAGGACATATTGGTATGATTATAAAAGTAGATGGTAATGAAATTACAGTTAGCCATTGCTCTGGAACAGGTGGAATGAGTATTACAAAAATGAATACAGCAACAGGACTAGTAACGGAAGATTGGAATAAAGAAGCAAATAGAGTAGGACAACCATATTTTACAGATATTATAAAAGTGAATTATAATGTCTAAAAAGGGGGAATAAAAATGAAAATAGCAGACATTACTTATCAATCAAACATGGGAGAATTTATAAATATAGAACAAGTGTCTTCTCAAGCAGATATCTTAGAAACATTAATAAATAATATAAAAGATAGCCTATTAGATCCTCTATATAATTGTACAACAATTGAAAATGGAGGACTGGATAAAGAGTCTTTCTTATTAGAGGGAGAAGCAATATTAAATGATAAAGCAAATGAAAGTAAAAAAAGCTTTGAAATATTATTAGAAAATACGAATAATTTAAAAAATAAAATCGTAGAAGATGCTACTGAGCATAGAATAGAAGAATTGACAAGATATATCCAATGTTTAGAAGAAAGAATTAGTGAAGTAGAAGAAAAAATACAAAATATCAATGCAATGTTAAGCAAAATACAAACTGGAATAGAGCTAACTACAATAACAACTAAGTATACAATACTGTTTGAGCAAAAAGAAGAATATGAAAAGGAATTAGATGGAGGTTCAGTACTTATGCTAGGGTTAAGACAAAAATTAGAAATGGCCAAGACGGAGTTAAATAGGATTAACATATGATAACTATTGTAAAATATGAGGCATTAAAAAATGCTAGTAAGACCTTACAATCAACTATTGATAGTGACATATTATATAAATACCAACAAACACTAACAGAAATATATGAATGGCTTGAAATAGAAGATACAAACCATCAATGCTTTGATTCATCTATGAATCTACTAACAGATATACAAGCCGATAGTGTAAATCCAATAGAAGATTATATGAAACTGGCTACAATAATTCCAATAATAATAGAGACTTTTTCTTCTGCTGAAGATAGTGAAATAAGGAAATTAAAAAACTTTATTAATAATTTCTTCCAAACAAAAACGATAGGACTACTTCCGTTTGTATATAAAGAAATACAAAAAGTAAATGATGAGAGTAATGGAAAATATGATTTGAGAATTCAAGGATATACAAAAGCGGGAGATTATTACTTAATAACGGCATATGATCATAATCATAGTTTAAACTCAAGAGTGTATATTTATGATAAGGTTGGAAGATGTATTGGATATATTGAACTTAAAAATGAATTTGATCAAAAGGCACACGTAGGTGGGGTTACCTATGATGAACAAAACGATATCTTATTTATCACTGGAGAAGATGGAGCAATAAACACTTATAATCTAAGAGATATTACAGATAGTCTAAAGCAGTCTGGACAAGAGATAACAAGTAGCCCAGCCTTAGAAGCAGATGTCGACTTAACTGCTATAGACAAAGGAACAGTCAATATAAAGGGTTTTTTTGGAGGAAAAAATACAAGTGCAGCTACTACTTACTATTCTCCAAACGAAAAAGCTCTTTATGTAGCAGATTGCGCAGGAAAAGGAACTTTAATAAAATATTCCGTAAATGTAGAAGGGGAAAAAGTTAACTTTCATAATGGAAAAGTAGTGTCAAACGACTTCGCATCCTGTTGTCAAGGGGTTGCTACTTATACAGATACGAATGGAAAAAATTATATTTATGCTACACAGTCCTATGGTGCAAATCACGATTCTGTAATACAAAAATATGAAATTACTGATACGGGATTAAAAGAAGTGGGCGCAACAACGATAGATACACCAGGATTAGAAGGAATTCAAATCGATAATCAAGGCAACTTATCAGGAGTATTTGAAAACTTTAAAGATACAGATAATCCAAATAAAACGATAAATGTCAATGTAAATACACTAGATTTTTCAAAATCATTAGATGAAATAAACCCAGAATTAGAAAAGTTTTATGTAGACATGGGAACTGAAAATCAAAAAAAATTAAATTCGTAAGGAGAGGATAAAATGATAAAGAATTTAAATATTGATATTCTAAAAAGTAGCAAATTAAAATTATGTGCAATAGGAACTATTGGAATTATATTGAGTTCATCACTAATGGGATGTACCACGAATAATATTTCGCCTCAAGAAACCTCTTATAACCTTACAGAAAGTTCCGAAGAAATGGTAGAAGAGGCAGAAAAGGCAAAAGTAAATTTAGAATATCCCGGCTCAGAAAAACTACCAGACAGAGATATAATTACATTTACAAATAAAGAAAGTGAAAAAATTTCCGCAATCGCTACAACAAATAATGATAAGCATTATGTAAATATTGCTCCAGGCGAATATATAGTTACATCGAACTATTTAGAGACAACTAGTTTTGAAATAACTGATACAAATGAAGAGTGGAACGTAGAAGCAAACTATAATACTAACGCTTTCACAATAACAGAAAAGACCGATTCGAAAGCCAAGTAAAATAAAATCTATTTCTTTTTCTAAAAATATATAGTATAATAAATGTGGTGAATAAATATGAATATGCAATATATAATAATTGTAATTGTACTAATAGTAATTTTACTAGCAATCTTAAAGGCAACAAAAAAAGATGCTAATCTAGATTTTAATAAACTAGTAGAATTACTTGGAGGAAAAGATAACATTATTGAAACGGAAACAAATTTATCTCGTTTCAAAGTAACATTAAAAGATGTTTCAAAAGCAAATAAAGAAGGAATACAAAAATTAGGTGCGAAAGGTATCGTAGAAATTGATAATCAATTAAAAATCATTTTAGGACCAGAATCAAAACAATTAAAAAAATATATAGATGGATTAAAATAATCCATTTTTTTATGGCACAAAAAAAGTTTAAGATAATTTCTTAAACTCATCGGTATCTACTTCTGCCAATTTATCTAAACTAACATTTAACGCTTTAGAAATATTCCATACCGTTTGAAAAGAAAACGTTTTCTTTCCTTTTTTCGATTCAATTCTTCGAATAAACTCATGAGAAACCCCAATAGCTTCCGCAAGCTCTGCTTGTGTTATACCAGCTATTTTTCTATATTTTTTTATATTTTTAGCCACTTGTTCATAAATATTAACTTCATACATGAAAACCACCATAATCCCATTATGAAACAAAGTGAATAAATAGTATGTAAACCACTAGTAAACAACTAAAATGAAACAAATAAAACAAATTTCGACATTTTTCGACAGACAAATCTCATAAAATAAAAGAGGTGATAAATATGTCGATTTTTGAATCTTTATTTGTAAATTTAATCTTTCTATTATTTCCATTCTTAATTTATGGAATATACATGAATTATAGAAAAAATAGTAAAGAAGAAAAATTAGCCCTAGATTTAGTAATCTTTTCTTCTATGTTTCTAATTATCAGATATACAGGTGAAAAAAATTCTATAGACAATCTTATTTTTATTAATTTTCCCTTACTGATATCTTTTCTAAAAAAAAGAACTTGGATGGTAATCATTTTATCAATAATCACAGTATATTATTACCATCTAGTCTTACAAACACCAATCATTTATGGAATTATAGAATATAGTATTTATTTAATAATTTATTTTTATAACGAGAAAGAAGATAAACAAAGCCTATTGAACGTATTTATTAGTATTAAGTCATTTATTATTGCTTGTATATTATATTTAAGAGATATTAATAGTACTCCATCTTTTACTACATTTTTATATCTAATTTTTATTATATTAATATTTATTATTACGATGACTAGTATTTTATATTTATTAAAAGAAGGAGAAAAGGTAATAGAGAAGAATAAAGCATTACAAGAATTAGAAAAGGAAAAAGAATTAAAACTTGCTTTATTTAAATTAACTCATGAAATTAAAAATCCTATTGCTGTTTGTAAAGGTTATTTAGAAATGTTAGATATAAATAAAAAAGAGAAATTAAAAAAATATTTACCTATCATAGAAGATGAAATAAATCGAACACTAGTGATAATTAATGATTTTTCAGATTATGGTAAATTAAAAATAGGAAAAGAAGAAGTAGACCTAGTAATGTTAATGGAAGAAATCGAAGAAACCATTTCTCCTTTATTCCAAGAAAATAGCTCTTCTTTCGAGTTAAATATAAAAGAAGAAGAGTTATATATGGAAATAGATTATAATCGAATAAAACAAGTAATTATAAATTTAATAAAAAATGCAATTGAGGCAAAAAAGGAAGATAAAAGATTGAATATAAAAGTATCTGTAAAAAAATTAAAAGAAGAAGTCCAAATAAAAATAGAAGATGATGGTATTGGAATGGACAAAGAAACTTTAGAAAAAATTGCTAAGATATTTTATACCACAAAACAGAATGGAACTGGTCTGGGGGTTGCTTTATCGAAAGAAATCATTGAACAACACCATGGAACGCTACATTATGATTCCAAAATAGGAAAAGGAACTAAGGTAACCATTCTTCTTCCAATAAAAGAAAAAGGCGAAAAGCCTTAGTAATAATAATTAGTAGTATAAATTGGATATGGTTGAGGCATCATCATAGGAGGATACATAGGATAAGGTGGACGATTATTATTAGCAATACCATATCCCAAGGCAGTACCAGCTAGTCCGCCTACCAAAAATGGTGCAAGGAAAAATCTCTCTCCATCTCCCGCAGTGGTAGTAGTATAAGAATTCGTATAAGGAACTCCTTCATAAACATGAGTTTCATAAGTAGGCATACCATAATTATTAGAATACATTATATCAACACTCCTTTATGATAATGTATGTAAAAGAAAAAAATTGGTGTTAAAATATGTTATAATTAAATAGGAGGGATAACATGAAAGAAGAAAAAATAAGAATCATGTCTATAATTAGTTATTATGCGAATCAGATTTTTAAGGAAACAAAAAAATATGAGTTTCGAAAATCACCACTGAAAGAATCAGATTTAAATAAGAAAATATATATTTATTCCGCTAAGGGAGAAAAGGCTATTATTGGTTATTTAAAAGTAAAAAAAGTACTCCTGGGTACCACGGAAGAAATATTAAAAAAAACAGGCTATGATAAAAGAAATGATAAACAAGAAATTATTGATTATTTTGGAAAAAATAATAAGAAATGTTATGCATTAGAATTATATGAAGTAACAAGATTAAAAGAAAAAATACCACTTCAAGAATTAAGAAAAATAGACCCAAATATAAAAATGCCACAATACTTAAAATATATTTATCCCAATCATCCGGTTTATAATAGAATAAAAAAAAGTAAGTAATACTATTTTTAAAATAAAAGATATGATATAATATGTCCCGGTGATAAAATGACTACGTTACCTAATATAAAAATATCAAGAGAAGAATTAGTGTGGTATTACGAAATGAATACAACTCTAATGGGAGCAGAGGGGAAAATATTTGAAGGAGAAAGCAAAAAGGTAGTAAGAAAAATCTTTCATCCACCATTATCCAAAGAAAAAGATGATCAAGAAGAATACTATCAAAAAATGGAGAACAAACATCAAAAGCTAATATTACTCCATCAAAAGAAAATAGAAAACGATATTGTTCCTATTGCTACCATTAGCTATCAAGATTCCATCATTGGCTATGATATGACAACAGCAAAATTCCAAAGAATAAGTAAGTGGGATATATTGGAACTAAGAAAGTTAAAAGAAAAATTAAAAACATTTCATGCCGAAGGAATTATTCACGGGGATATCAAACATAGTAATATTTTAAGAAATCAACAAGGTGATTTAGTCCTATGTGATTTAGATAATATGCAAGTAGAAGATTATCCAATCGACTATTTAAATTACATGATTTCTTGTTTTCCAGAAGATGATAAATTAGTAGATGAAAATAGTGATATTTATTTATATAATTTATTTCTTCTTCAACAAATGGCCTATCCGAAAAAAGATTTTTCAGAAATTGCGAATGAAATTGTATATGGCCATTTTCCTTCTATAGTGACACAGGATGGAAAAGAAGAATTATATAAAATGCAAAGAAGTTTTACAGGGTATGAAGGAAAGTATTTAGATACATTAATAAAAAGAAAGGGTAGATAAGAAAATGGAAAGACTACAAAAAGTAATTGCAGAAAGCGGACTGACATCAAGAAGAAAAGCGGAGGAATTAATTACCGAAGGAAAAGTAAAAGTAAATGGAGAAATAGTAACAGAATTAGGAACCAAAGTTTCTAGTAAAGATAGAGTAGAAGTAAATGGAAAACCAATCGAGAAAGAACAAAAAGAATACTATATTTTAAATAAACCAAGAGGTGTTGTTACAACAACACAAGATGAACATCATAGAAAAACTGTAGTAGACTTCATCCCAACAAAAGCAAGGATTTATCCAGTAGGAAGACTAGATTATGATACCACAGGAGTTCTTCTTTTAACCAATGACGGAGAATTTGCTAATATCTTAATGCATCCCAACGATAAAGTAGAAAAGGTTTACATGGCAAAAATAAATGGTATTATCAAAGGAGAACAAATCAATAAATTAAAAGATGGGGTAGAAATCGATGACCAAAAAGTTCAAGCAACTAGGGTAAAACTAAAAAAAGTAAATGAAAAAGCAAATACCTGCATGGTACAAATTACCATTCACGAAGGAAAAAATCATCAAGTCAAGAAAATGTTTGAAAGTGTTGGATTTCAAGTAGAAAAATTAAAAAGAGAAAAAGTAGCGTTTTTTGATTTAAAAGATTTACAATCTGGAGAATTTAGAAAACTAACGCCAAAGGAAGTAGCAAGAGTTTACGCTTTAGAACAAAAAGAAAATTCCCATTAGGGAATTTTTTATATGACAAAATAAAGAATATAAAAGCAGATAAGAATACCAACAATTACAAATAAAAGAAGAAAAATACCAGGTCCACTAACAGAATTACGATTTTCTTTTCTTAGATGCATCAAGTAAGAAGAAGGATACTTCTTTTTTATATATTTGATTTTTAACTGATATAAGAATAAACACAAAGGATTATAAGCAATCATAGCAATAATTCTAGTAAATAAAATACCAAGAAAAAGTACAAGAACATTCCCTCCAAATCGAAGAACAATAGACCAAAGATAAATCTCTAAAATTTGCAAAATAGATCCTAAAACCAAAAAACCTCGTACCCAGAGATAAAGAGGCCCTAATAGAAAGCACGACTTTGCATTATTATTTCGTACAATATCATCATAGTCATTTCCCAAATAAATTTCTAAATCACTCGCTTGTGTATCTTGATAACCATGAATTTGTTTTCCATCATCCAAATACCCACAATGACTACAAAATACATGATTATTAGATTTTAACATATCTTTTCCACATTTAGGACATTTCATAGTAACCTCCAATTTATAGCAAATAATATTATTTAGACCATAAGTAAAACATGATAAGAATATAAGTGAAAACAAACAAAATAAGTAATAAGATACCTAAGAATAAAGACATATAATGATTAATATGACCATTATTCTTTCTAAGGTGTTCTAAATAAGTACTTGGATATTTCTTTTTTATTTTAGCAATTTGTCTTTTATAAAAATAAATACAAATCATATTATTACAGGCCATAAAAAACGTTCTTGAAAGAATAATAGAAACCACCAGTAAAAGGTAACGAAAATGATAAAAAGATCCATACATCATTACCCAGAACAAACACTCTAGAGGAACAAAAAAGAGTCCTAACAAAACAAATCCTCGGTAACAAAGATAAAAAGGTCCTAAAATGAAATTAGTAAACCAGTTTTCATTTCTCCAAATTTTATCAAAATCTTTCCCTAAATAGATTTCTAAATCACTAGCCTGTGTATCTTGATAACCATGAATTTGTTTTCCATCATCCAAATACCCACAATGCGTACAAAAAGTATGAACATGGTCCTTAGACATTTCTTTCCCACATCTAGGACATTTCATAGAATCACCTCTATAATCAGTATAAAAAAATATAGTAAAAAAGAAAAGCGAAAAGAAAAAAATATGATATACTAAAAATAATAAGTGTAAAGGTGAGAGCATATGAGAAAAGTTTTAAAAATAATAAAAACTAGGTGGTTAAGTGTAATCGCATTTTTAATATTACTAATAGCAATAGTTGGTACTCTAAATTATTATTTGAAAGATACCGCCATGATAATAGACCATAAAATGACCGATGTTAGAGGAGTATTTTTTGAAATGTTAATGTATCAAAGTTGGCATTTAATATTTTTAGTACCACTATCAGTAATGTTATTAATCATAGACGAGTGGCATAACAAATTTAAAAATGGTAACATAAAAAACTATTTAACAAGAATGTCTTATCAAGAATTAAAAAAGAAATTATTTTTCTCATCCTTAAAAACAGCTCTTATCTATCCATTAGTTTTATTTATATTTTTATTAATTAGTGTTATCTTAGCCAAGGGAGGAAATGACATTTCATCGATGATAGAATACGGTGGATACTACGATGCTTCAACCTATCACCAGTTTCCTTGGTTTATCGTAAAAACAACAATTTTACTATATATTCAAGGAGTCTTAGTTAGTTTCTATTCACTATTATTTTTAAACAAAACAAAAAATAAAATTTTACTTATTTTATTTACTTATATTACCTGGATCATTTCTTTAGTAGCTCTACATGTAATTCCTTATATGTTTCTAGATCTTTATTTTAACTGCAAAATAGACGCTACTTATCTAACGTTTTATCTTTTTCTTCTTTATAACGATCCAAAGGTCAATTTCCTACTTTATCTATTAGCATTATCTACAGTTACATTTTTACTATTTGCAATCAATTACTTTTATATATATAGAAACAAAGAAAAGGTGGTTATAACCAATGAAAAAGAAATGGTTTAAAAATAAGCCCTTAATCGATTCCATCATGAATACTTCTAGATTTAAAATATTAATGTTTCTTCTAATTGCACTAGCTCTTTTTGCTGCCTTTAATTTTAATGAACAAGAAAGAAATCTATTCTCTGGTATCATATACTGTCATAGCAATATGATTTTTATTCTTTTATTTCATGCGTTCTTTTTACTAGTAACCATAAATACCTGTGTTGGCTTTTATGAACATGATACTTATCTAATACGTCTACAAAACAAAAAGAATGTCATAAAAAAACTAATAGGTCTAGTATTACAAATTAATGGAATCTTATTACTTTGTTATTTTTTTATTTATCTATGTTTAAATAATTTAATTATGTTAGGTAGCTATGATACCAAAGAAGTATTTAATTATGGTATAAAAACCAATATATATGCAATTTATATAATGATAAAATTCTATTTATTGGCGATACTTTTTATGGTTTTAAATACCACGATTTTTGTAATCCTAAAGGAAAGTAAAACGGTAATATTAAATATCTTATATTTGATAGGTTTTCTGTTTATAACTCCACCAACGACGATAAAATTTTCTCTTATGCCCTGGAATTATTACTATCTATTAGACTACCATACATTTCCAAAAGAAATGATGAATTTTATTATCTTTGTAATTTTATTTATTCTTTTTATAATAATATTAGGAATTCTTGGAACAAAACAAAAAAGGAGGGAATCCTATGAAAATTGAGATAAAAAATGTATCAAAAAAGTTTAAAGACATCGAAGTATTAAAAAATGTATCTATGACTTTAGAATCTGGTCACATTTATGGATTTGTTGGTCATAATGGTTCTGGAAAGACCGTATTATTAAAATTAATTTGTGCTTTTTTAGAACCAACGACAGGAGAAATATTATTTGATGGGGAAAATATAATTAAAAACAAGAAGTATCCCCCAAGTACTAGAGCACTAATCGAAAGACCATCTTTTATTTCAGAATTATCTGGAAAAGAAAATCTAGAACTACTAGCAGACATTCAAAAGAAAATAGGAGAACAAGAAATTGAAGAAACCATAAAGAAAGTAGGGTTAGAAGAAGAAAAAGACAAACGATACTACAAATACTCTCTAGGAATGAAACAAAAATTAGGAATTGCTCAAGTATTAATGGAAGACCCAGAAATATTAATTCTAGATGAACCATTCAATGGACTAGACGAAGAGAGTGCAAAAAATATAAGAAACATTTTATTAGAAGAAAAAAAGAAAAACAAGCTAATTATTCTAGCAACCCATATTAAAGAGGATATGGAAGTTCTTTGTGATGAAATGTATAAATTTAATGATGGAGTAGTTACTAAGGAAGAAGAATCCGTAGAATTACTATAAAAATTGACAAAACAGAGAAAAACAGTTATAGTAAATGCGAAAGGAAAGAAGATTCATGACACCAGAGGATAATATTAAAATTAAACAAAATCAAAGAGGTAGACAACAAGAAAAGTTCGCAGATTCTATAATAAGGTTATTAATAGAAAAAGCAATGTTAGAAACGGAAGACATTGTGGGACAGTCACAAATGCGAATGGATGAGGATGGTTTTCAACTAAATCAAAGATATAGTAGATTTCCTTGGTTTGCTTGTGATATAGAATTAGGTTTAAAAGGACAAGAACAAGTATTACTACAAGAAAAAATAGCCATGGGTTTAATAAATAAAGTAGGAATGAACAGTAAACTATATCAAGAATTTCGTTCTTGTTGTAAAAATATTACCGAAAGACAACTAGCTTATGAGGTAGCATCTATTGATGAAAATAGAATGAAAAAAATAGAAATCGCTCAAGAAAACAAGAAAGAACTACAAGAGTTAAACGATCATATAGCACTACAACCAAAGGAAAATCAATTACCAACCATAAGGGAGTTTTCAGTAGCTAGAACAACAGCGAATCTAATTAGTGATAAAATAGAACTATATAGACAAGAACACCAAATAGAATCATTCAGAAAAAAATAAAAAATACAATGAACATTCATTGTATTTTTTATTTATTCTTCTACTTCGATTGCACCAGTAGGGCAACTATCTTGAGCATCTAGTACTTCTTGTTTTTGATCTTCCTCAACTACTTCTTTTTTTAAAGTAGAAAGACCTTCATCATCTATTTCAAAAACATCATCACAAATAGCAGCACAAGCCCCACAACCGATACAACTATCTCTATTTACTTTTACTTTCATTTTAATCTCTCCTTCCACCTCATTATACTAGAAAAATTGTTTGACGTAAAGAACTATTTAACTCTTTTGTTTTTACAAAACCTGTGATAAACTAAAATATAGGAAGGTGAGCAGTATGAGAAGTAGAATGGAACGCTACCAACAAGAAGATTCAAAAACTGCAAGAAGATCAAATAAAAATCAAGAACTTTACCAAAATATAGGCAGCAATACCAAATATACGAATTTTACAGACGTAACCAACGCAAATGCTTTCGATTTAGGTACTGCTCAAAAAAACTATCGCACTAGAGAAGGGTATCACCAAATGAAGGAATATAATGATTTTATTGGTGAACCAAAGGTAAAAAAAGAATTAGATGATTTTAATTACTTATATCAAGACCATGAAAATAAAGTATATGACATTAACAGTGTAATTGCCGAAGCTAAGAAAAATAGAATTAAAAAAGACGAGTTAGAGGCAAAAAGAAAACTAAAAAACACCAACTACAATATTTTAGCCAGTCTAAATCCAGAAGAATTAGAAAAATATCGGAAAGAAAAAGTAGAAAGAACTCGACCAGATGAAGAAGAATTACGAGAATTAATTGATACGATTACCTCAAAAACATTGGCTGGAGAAATCGATCAGGCGACAAGTGTAGATTTATTAAGTGACTTGATGGCAACCAATATCATGGATAGAGTAGACCCTAAAGATTCGAAAGAAGAGGAAATAGAAGAAGAGGATGACGACGACGAAATCGAAGAAAAACTATCTTTATCCAAAGAAATATTAGATAAAGAACAAATCGAAAAAGTAAACAAATTAAAAGACCAACCGAAAAAAGAAAGTATCCTAGATGGTTCCGATACCGATTTTTACACAAGAAGCATGGATTTATCCGACAAAGACTTTGAAATGGATGATGAATTTAAAGAAAAGAAGATGCCACTAGCAGTAAAAATTATCTTAATTATTTTAATTATTGCCGTGGTTGCTGTTGCTGGTTATTTTATCTATAAAAATATATTTTAAATACTCAATTTTTTGAGTATTTTTTTTAGGAACTATTTCCAACTAATGAAGTTTTATGATATATTATTATGTATAAGATGTAGGAGGAATAGCTGTGAATCTAAAATTTATGGTAAATGATTATGTATTAATCTGGAACTTATTATTTCAAGCATCCATTAGTGAAAGAATTCATAAATTAAAACAGAAACTATGGCTTAATTATAAGAAAGAATATAATAATACTTATCGTGATAAAGAATTAATGCTAAAAGACCCTAAAAATTTTATTCCTAACGATGATAGTGTTTATAATATAGTATTAGAAACGAAAGAGTATGAAAAAATAAAAAAAGATACAGAAAAATATCGTAATCAAGTATTAAAAATATGGGATAATAACAAAAAAGAGATAACAAAAATTATAAAATCGATAACCAGAATGGAAATCAAACCATACCAAATATTAGTAGTAAGTGACTTATTAGATGTCATGGATACCACTACGGCCAAAGATGCCAAGGTAAATACAATTGTATTAGGAAAAAAAGTAACATCAGACACATCGATAAAATTGTTAATAGAATTAATTTTTCAGTTATTAAAAAAAGAATTAAAATCATACAAAGTAGAATACAAAGAAATTGTTGATGCAACAATAGAATTAGCAATATTAAATGAGTTACCAACCAGATTAACTGGAAGAAGTCATTATTTAACTGGAGATCCAAGCCTAAATTATTTAAAAAGGCAAATGTATCCATATTGGTTAATGTATCTTGGCGCAGATAAAGAAGAGATGATGAACTTTATGATGCGTGATAAAATTGCTTTTGATATTGATAAATATCCGTATGAAAAAGAATTAAAGAAAAAAGACTTATTAGAATTTATTGATTTTTGTATTAGAAATCAAAAGTATATTGTAAAAATACATGAGTTAGAGATTATATAATAACGATTAGGGGGATAGTACTATGGAGGAGAAATTAGAAATATTATTAAATAAAATAAATATGGATAAAGAAAAATATCCATATTTTTCTAGTGCAAAACTAACAAAAATTAAAATTCATCAAAAAACAAATTCCTGGGAAGTATTTATTACAAATAAAGTTGCTCTTCCAATAGAAGTAGTAGAAGAATTAGAAGAAAAAAAGAAGAATCTAGAAGAAAATGCAACAGAAATAACAATCATCTGGGATATAGAAAATATAGATGTAAACACTTATCTAAGTTATTATCCATACGTATTAAAACAAGTAAAAGAAGAGTTAAAAGTCTTAGAAATTTATAGTGATGCTTTAAAAATAGAAGAAGGTTTTTTAGAATTAGTCGCAACAACAGAAAATGAAAAAGAGCGCTTAGAAAACTGTTTGGATAAGATAAACAAAATTTATAGAAACTTAGGATATAAATTTAATATTGATGTAGTTCTTCGTCATGAAGATAATATTTTAGAAGAAATTAAACAAGATTTAGTAGTAAAAGTAAAAGTTCCAGAAAAGAAAGAAGAAACTCCAGTGGAATCCCCAAAAGAAAAGAAGTTTCGAAGAGAAGCGAAAGACCCTAATAGTGTCATTGGTCGAGGAATTAAAGAAGATCCAATAAAAATAAAAACATTACTAGGAGAAGATAATAATGTAGTAGTAGAAGGATATGTCTTTGGTACAGATTATTTTGAATCTAGTAAAACAGATTTTAAAATTATTACTTTAAAAATTACGGATTATTCGGATAGCATCTATTGTAAAGTGTTCGTAAGAGATGATGAGGAATATAAAAGATTATGTAAAGAACTAAAAGCGGGTTCTTGGTTTAAGATTAGAGGATATACGAAAGAAGATCAATTTGCGAAAGAATTGGTATTAAATGCTAGAGATATTATCAAGATAGAAAAAGAACAAGAAGTGGTGATGGATAAAGCCGAAAAGAAAAGAGTAGAACTACATTGCCATACAAAGATGAGTCAAATGGATGGTGTAGTAGACGACGAAACTCTACTAAAACAAGCGATTAAATGGGGACACAAAGCGATTGCTATAACAGACCATAATGGTGTTCAAGCCTTCCCACATGTCTTTAACTTTGTAACAAGCTACAACAAGAAGTTAAAAGAAGGAGAAGAACCATTTAAAGCTATTTATGGAGCCGAATTAACTTTAATTGATGATACCGTAAATATTGTAGTAAGACCGAATAAAGAAGTAATGCTAGATCAAACTTACGTTGTTTTCGACTTTGAAACAACAGGATTTAATGCCGGTGGTGCTGATTCCATTATTGAAATTGGTGCTGTAAAAATAAAAAATGGAGAAATATTAGAAAAATATGATGAATTAATCAATCCAGGAAGACCCCTTCCACAAAAAATTATCGATGTAACAAACATTACAGATGATATGTTAGAAGGAAAAGATAACGAAGAAAATGCAGTAAAAAGATTTATCGCATGGTTCGGAGATTGTCCGATGGTTGCGCATAACGCAAAGTTCGATGTATCTTTCCTAGAGATGGCCTATAAAAAATATAATCTTGGAACATTCACGAATCCTGTAATTGATACACTAGAACTATCTAGAACGATGGATAATACATATGCCAGACACTCCTTATCGGCTTTAGTAAAACGTTATGAAGTACCCTGGGATGAAAGTGCTCACCATAGAGGAGATTACGATGCCGAAGGAACAGCTTTAGTATTTTATAAGATGTTAAAGAAATTGTCCAATCGTAATATCGAAACCATGGACCAATTAGACACTTTAGTTAGTAAAGATGAAATCCATAAATATGGTCGTGCTTACCATGTAAATTTATTAGTAAAAAATAAAACAGGACTAAAAAATTTATTTAAGTTAATATCACTAGCAAACACTACTTATTTATATAAAACTCCAAGAATATTACGTAGTGAAATAGAAGCACATAGGGAAGGATTATTAGTAGGTAGTGGTTGCTACGAAAGTGAAGTATTTACTCTAGCAAAATCAAAAAGTGAAGACGAACTTTCTAACATTATTCGTTTCTATGATTATGTAGAAGTCCAACCAATGGAGTGCTATAATCATTTGATTCAATCAAGTGACTTTGGAACCGAAGTAGAACTTGCAGCTCATATTGAAAAAATTGTTCGTGTAACAGAGGAAGCTGGAAAACTAATGGTTGCAACTGGAGATGTTCACCATCTAACAAGAGATGATAAAATCTATCGAGAAATTATTGTAAATCAAAAAGTACCAGGGGGAGGAAGACATCCGTTAGCAAGATCAAACATCAAAGAAATTCCATCCAACCATTTTAGAACAACCGATGAAATGTTAGATGATTTTAAATTCCTAGGAGAAGATACTGCCGAAAGAATAGTCGTAGAAAATACCAATAAAATTGCCGATATGGTAGAAATCATTGAAGTAATTATTGATACCGGTGGAATACCATTTTCTCCAAGAGTAAAAAGTGATGATGGAAAAAGTTATCTAGACTGTCCAAGAGTAGTTACGGACTTAGTTTACGATAAGGCAAAAGAGTGGTATGGAGATCCGCTACCTTATTCGATAGAAGAACGTATCTCAACAGAGTTATATGGAGATATTGTATTTAAGACAATAAAAGAACAACTAGAAAAAGAAAATTTAAGTGAAGAATACTTTACCATAAAAGTACATAAAACCCTACACGATGAAATACTAAAAGGGGTAGATAATGTAAAATCTTTAGTTCGAAATCACATCAAAGAAACAAGTGAAGAAGAATTATCGGAAGAAGACTTAGAGAAAAAACTAGATAAGTCTTTAGGTGGAGTAATTGGTGGAGGGTTCGACCCAATTTACTTGATTGCTCAACGTCTAGTAAAACACTCTAACGATGAAGGATATTTAGTTGGATCCCGTGGATCCGTTGGTTCAAGTTTCGTGGCGACACTAATGGGAATCACCGAAGTAAATCCATTAGCTGCACATTACCGTTGTGCAGAATGTAAATTAAGTATCTTTGAAGATGAAGAGGGAAATCCTTTAGGAGCAACCTATTCCTCAGGATTTGACTTACCGGATAAAGAATGCCCACATTGCCATATTCCTATGATTAAAGATGGACAAGACATGCCATTTGCAACTTTCTTAGGATTTAATGCTGATAAGGTACCAGATATCGACTTAAACTTCTCAGATTTAAATCAAGCAAGTGCCCATGCTTATACAAAGGTATTGTTTGGAGAAAATAACGTTTTCCGTGCTGGAACGATTGGTACAGTAGCCGATAAGACTGCCTTTGGTTTTGTAAAAGGATACTGTGAAGAAAAAGAACTAGGAGATATGAGAACCGCTGAAGTAGAACGTCTAGCTATGGGATGTACCGGAGTAAAGAGAACCACAGGACAGCATCCAGGAGGAATTGTTGTTATTCCGGATTACATGGATGTCTATGACTTTACTCCATATCAATTCCCAGCAGAAGATGCTACGGCGGAATGGAGAACAACGCACTTTGATTACCATGCTATCGATCAAGATGTATTAAAGCTTGATATCTTAGGACATTCTGATCCAACCCAGCTACGTCTAATACAACTACAATCAGGAACAGATATCATGAAAGTACCTCTAGATGATAAAGAAACAATGAGTATCTTTACTTCAACAGAAGCCCTAGGAGTAACAACAGAACAAATTATGTGTAATACCGGAACACTAGGTATTCCAGAGTTTGGTACACCATTTACAATTAAATTAGTAGAAGACACAAAACCAAAGAGTTTTGCCGAGTTAATTAAGATATCAGGACTTTCTCATGGTACCGATGTTTGGTTAGGAAATGCCCAAGAATTAATCGCTAACAACGTAGTACCATTTAAAGATGTAATCGGATGTCGTGATGATATCATGGTAAACTTAATGTACTATGGACTAGAACCAATCAAAGCCTTTAAAATTATGGAGTTTGTTCGTAAAGGAAAAGCATCCAAAGATCCAGAAACATGGAAGCAACATGAAAAAACAATGAAAGATGCAAATATCCCAGATTGGTTTATTAACTCTTGTGCCAAAATCAAATACATGTTCCCGAAAGCTCATGCTGCAGCCTATGTTATTAGTGCTTTCCGTATTGCTTGGTATAAAGTTCATATGCCAGTATATTTTTATGCTTCATGGTATTCATCCAAAGCCACTGATGTTGACCTAGAGGCTATGGTAAAAGGATATAGTGCCATAAAAGCAAGAATCGAAGATATTCAAGTAAAAGGCTATGAAGCAACCAATAAAGAAAACGGACAAGCAGAAAGTTTAAAGGTCGCTCTAGAAGCAACCGCTAGAGGAATTAAATTCTTAAATGTCGACTTATATAAAAGTGATGCTACAGTCTGGGTAGCGAAAAACGATACGGAAATCTATCCACCATTTAATGCGATTGATGGACTTGGAGATACCGTTGCAAAAGCCATAGTTGCGGAACGGGAAAAACAACCATTTATCAGTATTGAAGATGTTCAAAAACGTGGAAAAGTATCAAAAACTCTAATTGATAAGATGACAGAAATGGGAATATTACAAGACTTACCAGATTCGAATCAATTATCTTTATTTTAACTACTGTAAGTTTCAAAAAAACTTACAGTAGTTTTATTTTTTATGGAAACTTCTACTGATTTCTAATAATACAGTAGGAGGTGATAGTTATCACAAAATTTTATACGTGTCGTTATGA
>CALVRR010000008.1 GCA_944358705.1 uncultured Bacilli bacterium | reverse complement strand
AACATAATATCAACTGGAGTACCATCTGGCATATATGGCATATCTTCTTGAGGTAAGATAAGTGAAATAACACCCTTATTACCATGACGTCCAGACATCTTATCTCCAACTTGAATCTTACGTTTTTGAATAATGTATACACGAATTACTTTACTAACACCAGCTGGTAATTCATCGTTATCCTTACGAGAATAAATCTTAATATCATGAACAACACCATCTCCACCATGTGGAACACGAAGTGATGTATCACGAACTTCACGAGTTTTTTCTCCGAATATTGCATGTAATAATTTTTCTTCAGAAGTAAGTTCAGCCATACCCTTAGGAGTAACCTTACCAACTAAGATATCTCCTTCTTTTACTTCTGTACCAATAGTAATAATACCATTTTCATCTAGATTACGACGAGCCTCTTCACTAACATTAGGAATATCACGAGTAATTTCTTCTGGTCCTAATTTAGTTTCACGACATTGCATTTCATAATCTTCAAGATGAAGAGAAGTATATTTGTCATCTTTTACTAGATTCTCATTTAATATTACAGCATCCTCATAGTTATAACCATTAAATGTCATGAAAGCAACAGTCATATTCTTACCTAAAGCAAGTTCTCCCTTATCGGTAGAATTACCATCAGCCAAGATAGTAACACCAGCTTTAACCTTATCACCAACATGAACAATTGGTCTTTGATGAGAACAAATACTAGAGTTTGCAAGTTCGAAGTTAGCTAAACGATAAGTATCTTTTCCATTTTTAGTTTTAACAACAATCTTTCTAGCATCAACATACTCAACAATCCCATCAGCCTTACAAATAACTTCAACACCAGAATCTTTAGCTGCAATAAATTCAACACCAGTACCAACAAGCGGAGCTTCTGTTTTAATTAAAGGCATTGCCTGACGTTGCATGTTAGCACCCATCAATGCACGAGTAGCATCATCATGTTCCAAGAATGGAATACAACTTGTTGTAACAGAAACAACTTGTTGTGGACTTACATCGATATAATCTACTTGTTCTGGTTTTGCCAAAATATTTTCACCACGGAAACGTGCATTAACCATATCATCGATAATTACATTATCTTCATTCGTACCAACAGTAGATTGAGAAATAATAAAGTCTAACTCCTCATCCGCCGTCAAATATACTACTTCATCCGTAATTTGTTTATCAACAACTTTACGATATGGAGTCATAATAAATCCATACTCATCAATTTTTGCATAACTTGCAAGTGATGTAATAAGTCCGATATTTGGTCCTTCAGGAGATTCAATTGGACAAATACGACCATAGTGAGAAGCGTTAACGTCACGTACTTCTACTCCAGCACGGTCACGAGAAAGACCACCAGGTCCCAAAGCAGATAAACGACGTTTGTTAGTAAGTTCTGCAATAGGGTTAGTTTGATCCATGAATTGAGATAATTGAGAACTTCCAAAGAACTCTTTCATAGCAGCAGTAACCGGACGAATATTAATTAATGTCTTAGGAGTAACTTCTTCCATTTCTTGCGTAGTCATACGTTCACGAATAACTCTTTCCATACGAGAAACACCAATTCTAAATTGATTTTGTAAAAGTTCTCCAACTTGACGAATACGTCTATTTCCTAAATGATCGATTTCATCATAGTTACCAACACCATGTAATAAATTTAAATAATATGATACAGAAGCATAAACATCAGAAATAGTTAATCTCTTAATATCAATACTTTGATCATTACCAATAACAATAAGCTTTTTCTTCTTATCACTAGGATCTACAATTTTAACAATTTGAATTTTATTATAAGTATCTAACTCATCGTTAATAGTAACCTCTTTCATACCAAAACCTTGAGAAAGAACTTCTTTTAATTGATCAAGATTTGCTTTAGTAATTTGAGTACCTTTTTCAAATACAACAACACCATCTTTATCACAAATATCTTCAGCTAACGTTTGATTTAATAAACGATCAACAACATTAAGTTTACGATTGAATTTATAACGACCAACCTTAGCTAAATCATAACGAAACTCATCAAAGAATCTAGTAATAATCTGATTCTTAGAAGAATCAAGTGTAGCAGGTTCCCCTGGTCTTAATTTCTCGTAAATTTCTATTAAAGCTTCATCTGTATTTTTCGTAGAATCTTTAGCAATTGTATTTTTTAAGTAATCATCTTCCCCAAACATAGCAAAAATTTCATCATCACTAGAAAGGCCAAAAGCACGAAGTAAAGTTGTTAAAGTTACTTTTCTAGTACGATCAATTCGAACATATAATACATCCCTTGCATCTACTTCAAATTCAAGCCAAGTTCCACGAGTTGGAATAATTTGAGAAGTAATCAATTCACGACCATTCTTATCTACCTCGCGATTAAAATAAACACTAGGAGAACGAACCAATTGTGATACAATAACACGCTCAGCACCATTGATAACAAAAGTTCCACTCTCAGTCATCATAGGCATGTCACCCATGAAGATTTCTTGTTCTTTTACTTCTCCTGTTTCACGATTGAAAAGACGAACATCTACTCGTAATGGTGCAGAATAAGTAGTTTCTCTATCCTTACTTTCTTTAATAGAATAACGTGGTTCATCAAAATGATAATCTCCAAATTCAAGTGATAAAGTTCCAGAGAAATTTTCTACTGGAAATAAATCTTCAAACACTTCCTTAATACCAACATTAATAAATCTTTCATAAGATTTCTTTTGGATTTCTAATAAATCTTTTAATTCATAAGTATTTCTAATACGTGAGTAATTTCTTCTTTCTCGGTAATCACCGCATTTAACAATTTTATATGCCACTAAATATTCACCCCTAACACAAATTTTTAAAGAAAATACCAATAAACTATATTGCCAATTTATATTAATAACATAACCAATACAATAAGTCAATTATAAATGGCATTGAATAATGAAAAAGCCTTTCTTTTTTTCCAATACCTTAACAGTATAGACTTTTTCCAAGTCGACAATTAGCGATTTAGCACCTTGCTCTTTTCTTATAACCAAAAAAAGATTACCGCCATCTTCTAAATGGTCACGAGCATTCATCACTATGTCATAAACAATTTTTTTACCAGCTCGAATTGGAGGATTGGTAATAATCGTAGAATACTTTGTAGAAATATTTTGATAACAATTACTTTCAAAAATAGATACTAAATTCGTAACATCATTCAGTTTAGCATTTCTTTTTGACAAGTGCAAAGCACGTAAATTAACATCAACCATATCTACTTTTACTAAAAGAATTTTAGCTAATACGATACCGAACACTCCATAGCCACATCCCATATCTAGAATTTTGCCTCCAACCTCTTCAAGCGGGATTGATTCAAGAAGAAGTCTACTGCCAAAATCCAAACCGTCTTTTGAAAAAACACCATTATCAGTTAAAAATTTAAAATTTTTTCCTAGCACTACACAAATATTCTCTCGAATATCGCTAGGTAAATTTTCATTCGTAAAATAATGCCCCATCTTATCCCCTCTAGAAACAAAAAGAAGGAGAAAACTTTAAAAATTCGATAAGTTTTCTCCCTTTCGAAACATATAATACACGAATTGTTTATGTTTGTCAAATATTTTTTTATTTTTTGACAAAATTTTACTTTTAAAATCCTTATTTATAAATTATAAGCAAAATTACATTTTAGCTTGCTTACTATTTTTTCAAAACAACTGGTGAAGCTTCTCTTTTCTCTAAAATGACATCAACTCTTGCTTGAGCATCTAAAATTTCCTCTACTAAAGCAGAAGGTGTTGGTATAGAACTTCCTACATATCTGTTCATAAGAATATTTAAATTCATCTGAGCAGTACTTAATTCTTGATCAAAATTTTTATTATCCATATATATTCTCCTTTACAAAAAAGAAGGAAAATCCTTTGAATCTCTAGAAGTTTTCTCCTTTTTGCAAAGATATAATACAAGAAGCGTTTTAATTTGTCAAATATTTTAATTTTTCTACAGAATTTTACTAATTTATTTTAATTTCTTATTTACTTATAATAATTTCTTAAAATTCTTTCTAAAAAATTCCATGGACCAATCTTTTCTGTAATATTTTTATAATTATCGTGCACCATTTCCATAATTTCCTCTATAGTAAAAAAGCGAACTTCTGAAACTTCTTCCTTTTGAAGTTTAATTTTTGATAAATCTATATCTTTAGTAATAATATAACATTCATTAAAATGTTTATTAACAATATCTTTATGAGTATCTATAGAAGTAGAACCAACTAGATATTTAATATCACAATCATCAATATCAATACCAAGCTCTTCTTTAGTTTCTCTAATTAGTGCTTCTCTACCAAATTCTCCCATCAAAACATGCCCACCAATAGTAACATCCCATTTATTAGGCCACTGTTTTTTATTAGAACTTCGTCTTTGCAACAATATTTCCTTTTTATCATTAACAATAAATGCATATACAGCTCTATGCCATAACCCTTTCTTATGACATTCATCTCTAGTAGCAACTTCACCAGTAAATTCTCCCCATTCATTTAAAACATCAAATTTCTCTTTCATAACTACTCCTTTATATCAATGTCAAAATCATTTTATCATAAAAATGCAAAAAAAAAGAAGTTAATTACTTAACTTCTACAGTAGCTCCAGCTTCTTCAAGCTTAGCTTTAATTTCATCAGCTTCAGTAGTAGAAATGTTTTCTTTAACTGCTCCGTTGTTATCAACGATATCTTTAGATTCTTTTAATCCTAAACCAGTAATTTCTTTAACAACTTTGATAACAGCAACTTTTGCAGCTCCAGCATCAGCGATAGATACTGTAACTGTACTTGGAGCAGCATCTTCTCCAGCTCCAGCAGCAGGTGCAGCAACTGCTACAGCAGATGGATCAACACCAAACTCTTCTTTCATTGCATCTACTAATTCTTTGATTTCTAATAAATTCATTTCTTTTAAACTACTGATAAAATCTTCTTTTGTTAATTTAGCCATTTTATTTCCTCCTTATTTTATATTTTACCTTTTAATTAATTTTCTTCTTTTTGTTGACTATATAAGTCTAATGCGATAGCTAAATCTCTTGGGATAGCCATCATACCACCAGCAAGCATAGTAAGTAATCCTTCTCTTGATGGTATTGTAGCATATTCAGCTAACTTAGCTTGATCTGCTTTTTCTCCATCTACAATCCCTACTTTTAATACTAATGCTGGATGATTTTTAGCAAACTCTGACAATACTTTGATTGGTGCAATTTGATCTTCACCAAAAGCAAAAGCACTAGGTCCATTTAATGATTCATTTAAATCAATATTTAAATCATTAAAAGCACGAGCCATTAAAGTATTTTTATATACTTTATAATCTGAGTTAGTTTCTCTTAACTTAACACGTAATTCCTTTGCTTCACTATCAGTAATACCACGATAATCGAATAATACGATAGTTTTAGCATTTTGAACACGTTCTTTAATTTCATCAATAACAGCTTGTTTTTGCTTTAAGATTGCTTCACTTGCCATCAAAACACCTCCTTTATTATTTAGGGATGCCATAAAAAAGGTTCTCGAATAACCGAGAACCTTCTTCTATTTACTTAAGATTAAGTCCTCGGTAGGATTTAATTTTATACCTACTGTCTATGGCACCTACAAATTGTCTTTATTATACACTACATTCTTCTACTTGTCAAAATTATTTTCAACCTTAATTCCAGGTCCCATAGTAGAAGCTATAGATATACTCTTAACATAATCACCTTTTACAGTTGCTGGTTTAACTCTTAGAATAGCTGCTACAAAAGCATTTAAATTTTCAAGTAAATCTTCATCAGAGAATGAAACCTTACCAATAACTCCGTGAATAATACCAAAGCTATCAGCACGATATTCAACACGACCAGCTTTAACTTCATTAACTGCCTTAGCTACATCTAAAGTAACAGTTCCAGTCTTAGGGTTTGGCATTAAACCTTTAGGACCTAAAACTCTACCTAATTTACCAAGAAGTGGCATCATATCTGGAGTAGCAATCATTGTATCAAAATCGAACCAATTTTCTTTTTCGATTTTTTCAAGCATATCAACATCTCCAACATAGTCAGCACCAGCTTCCTTAGCTTGAGTAGCTTTTTCTCCTCTAGCAATAACTAATACTTTTGTACTCTTACCAGTTCCTTTTGGAAGTACAATAGCACCTCTTAATTGTTGATCAGCTTTTTTAGTATCGATATTTAATCTCATAGCTACTTCAACAGTACCATCAAAAGAACTAGTAGAAGTTTCTTTAACTAATTTAATAGCTTCTTCTTTAGAATATACTTTACCACGTTCTAATTTAGACATAGCTTCTGTATACTTTTTACTTCTTTTTTTCATTTTTATTCCTCCTTATGTGGTATATAGCGGTTTTTACCTTCCACATAGGTATAACCTACATAGAATATTACTTATCTGTATAACCAGGAATAGAAATACCCATATTTCTAGCAGTTCCAGCAACAATCTTCATTGCAGACTCTACATCATAAGCATTTAAATCTGGTAATTTGATTTCAGCAATTTCTCTTAATTGATCAACAGTTAATGTAGCAACAACTTCGTTAGCTCCTTTAACTGCTCCTTTATTAATTTTTGCATATTTCTTAAGTAAAAATGCAACTGGTGGAGTTTTAATTACAAAATCAAAACTTCTATCATCATAGATTGAAATTTCAACTGGTAAAATATCACCCATTTTATCTCTAGTAGCATCATTATACTTAGTACAAAAATCTTGTAAATTAATTCCTGCAGGTCCTAATACTGTACCAACTGGTGGAGCTGGAGTAGCTTTTCCTGCTGGGATTTGTAATTTAATCTTCTTTATTGCTTCTTTTGCCACGAAAAACACCTCCTATAATTTTAGTTTTCGCGAGTGGTCCAAATAGCTTGATTCCCGCTTTCATAAATGCAAACCATGCTTCCCACTAAATCTATATTAATTTCAATATAGCCCCTAAATAATAACATAGAAATTATATTTTTGCAACTATTTTATGCCTTTTCAATTTGATTTAATTCAACTTCTACGGATGTTTCTTGTCCAAACAAATCAACAAGTAACATAACTTTTTGATTTGGAAGGTCAACACTGTCAACTTTACCAAACATACCATTAAATGGTCCATCAACAATTTTAACATTAGCACCTTCTACTAAATCTGTATCCACATCCATACGACTAATTCCCATATTACCAAGAATTTTATCAACTTCATATGGTTGCAATGGTGTAGGTTTTGCACCCTTTCCACTAGATCCAATAAAACCTGTAACACCTGGGGTATTACGAACAACATACCATGCTTCATCCGTCATAACCATTTCTACAAGAATATAACCAGGAAACATCTTCTTAATTTTTTCTTTTTGTACACCATCTTTTACTTCAACAACTTTTTCTTCTGGTATAACAACACGAAAAATATAATCCTGCATATCCATAGATTCCGCACGCATTTCTAACTTTTCTTTTACTTTATTCTCATGTCCAGAATAAGTATTAACAACATACCATTGTTTATCCATAACTAAAAACTCCTTTATTTAAAAATTGATTGAATTAATGCAAAAATAATATCGATAATATAAACGAATAAAGAGCAAAAAATGATAAAGACTACAGTTGCAACAGAATATTTAACCATATCCTTTCTAGTAGGCCAATGTACTTTTTTAGCCTCAGACTTTACTCCGTGGCAAAAAATTCGAAATCTTACCCATAAACTTTTCTTCTTCTCAGAAGATACCTTTACTGAGTTATCTTTCTTCCCATTTTCCTTTTTCTGATTACCTTTATTTTGCTTCTTCTTGTCATTTTTATGAAACTGAGCATCGTCAATTTTATATTTTTCCATTTCTTTTCTTTTTCTAACTTCAGCCATATTTCACCATTCCTATTTTTTATCAAAATAAAAACACTTTCCGTGTCACCATTAAAATAGCATAAACACTAGAAAATGTCAACAAATTTAATAGAAAACTTTAAACAAATAAATAACATAGCAATAAAAGGATAAGACCAAACAATAAAATTAAAACAGGATAGATTAATGCCCTAGCAAAAGCAGCATCCTTTTTCGCAAGATTAGCATAAATCATTTCATTTTCATGAGTATTTTGAGGAACTAAATCTTCAGCGGTATAATTTCCTGTCTTTTTAACCAAAGACTTACCAGTATCCTTACCTCCACCATCATTTTCAAATTGTGTTTCTAAATTCTTCAAATCACGTATTTTTCTTTGTCCTACATATTCACTATAATAAACCGTAGCTCCTCGTTCAACAATTCCTTTATAATATGGAACATCTTCTTCAGGTAAAAAAATAGCAAATTGATCAAAATTTTCTTTTAGAAATTGCATTGTTTCATCCGTAAAATATTGTAAGCATTTCGCATAAACACCAATCTGCAATACAGTAGACAAAAACACATTATTGTGAACCAATTCTTTTTGTTGCAAAAAATTTAACGGCATCTCCTCTACTTCATCAAATTTAACTTGTTTTATAGAATTATTTAATAACTCAATAGAATCTAAAGCAAAAGACTTAATATAATAACCTTGATCATGGATATATTTCATAGCAATATCCATATTAATAAAGAAACTCTGTAATTCATCTTGCAAATGATATTTACTAAGCCATTCCTGCAAAGTAATACTCTCTATATTTTTCTTAGGAAAAGGTATAATTTTTGCTTTGGAAGAACCAGTATTATAATCAGGAACAGACTTTTCAGAAACAGCCAAATTAGTATCATTATAAAAAGGAACAGTAGTATTCTGTTCTACCATATTATCATAATTGTTATTCACATAAGGTATCTGTCCCTTCATATTCTATTCACCTATTATCATTGTAAACCAAAAAAATATTTTTTTCAATTTTTAATCATAGGTTTCTAACATTTTTTGAAGAAACTTTCGTGCCTTACACAATTTAGAATCAACTGTAGAAATAGACAAACATAACAACTCAGATATTTCACGATAACTAAAACCATTAAATCGTAGTTCAAAGACACACCTAGTCTGCAAATCTAAAGAATATAGTCCTTTTATAATAATTTTTTGCAAATCATAAGAAGAATCCTGAAAAAAGTTACTTTCTTCTGACTCATCCTTAATAATAGCAGGTAAATAAGACTCTTCAGCAACACACATATTAAGTACTTGATGTTTTTGTGCAGATAAAGACCTGCAATAAGTAAAAATATGTCGTTCAATACATAAACAAGCATAGGTGTAAAAAATACTATTAGCATTATCACGATAACTAATAATAGCCTTATTTAATCCTAGGAGTCCTTCTTGGATTAAATCTTGATATTCAGCTCCATGTTTCTTTACAAAAACAAGATACTTTTTAGATATAGATTTAATAATCGGTAAATACTTTTGAAACAAAATATCATAACTAGAATCCATATCTTCACTAACTAAATATAAAATTTCATAATCGTTAATTGTTTTATAATTCAAAATAGACCTCTACTTTCTATTTCGGATTACCTCATATATCATAATTCCACTAGCAACAGAAGCATTTAAACTATTCGTGGTACCATACATTGGAATTTTTGCTATAAAATCACATTTTTTCCTAACTAATTTTGAAATTCCAGATCCTTCATTTCCAATAATCAAAACAATTTTTCCAGAATAATCAACATCACGATAATCAACGCTATTTTCCAAAGCAGTTCCAACCACCCAAAATCCATTTTCCTTTAAAAAGTCTATCGTAGAAGCTAAGTTCGATACTTGTACAATTTTCATTTGTTCAAGTGTTCCAACACTGGTTTTCATAACCGTTCCATTTACTTGAACTTGACGATCTTTTGGAATAATAATGGCATCCACTCCTGCTGCTTCACAAGTACGAATAATAGCTCCAAAGTTATGAGGATCTTCAATATGATCCAACATAACAATAAAAGTAGGATTTTTCTTTAAAACATCTTCTAAGGTATAATATTGATAATCTCGAACATATAAAATTATACCTTGATGTAATCCTTCTGCCAAACGATCCATTTCTTTTTTTGATTTCATTAATACAGGGATTTTTGCATCTTGCACGAAAGAAATAATCTTTTTATCATCAAAACCTTGCTGTAATATCACTTTTTGCACTTTTTTAGGATTTTTTAACATCTCCAAAGCAACATTTCTACCATATACTAACATATTGAATCCTCCAATATAAACCGCATAATTTCCTCTACTCTATCATTTTTTTGTTCCAAATCCAAATAACCAATCAACGCTTCCAAACCTGTGGCATATTTATAAGTAATGATATCACAACTTTTCGGATGAGAAGTCGTTTTATAATTTCTGGCTCTTTTTACAATTTCTAATTCTTTTTTTGACAAAAGATCTACATCCATCATTTTTTGTAAATAAGCAGCCTGGCTTTTTGCACTAACATACTTTACAGCCTCTTTTTGTAACTGATCCACATGAGAAAATCCTTGGTGAATCAAAGCTCTACGAACATAATTTTCATAAATAGTATCTCCTAAATAAGCAAGAACCAAAGAATTAATCTCTACTACTTTCATAAAAACCTCCAATCTTGAAAAAATAGGAAGACTTCTTCCTATTAATCTATAATTTCATAGGTTGTTCCATCTCGACTATCAATTAATCGAATACCCTGAGATAACAACTCTTCCCGAATAGCATCCGCCAAAGAAAAATCTTTATTGCGCTTAGCCTCCGCTCTTTTTTCAATCTGTTCTAAAATATAGTCTTCATTAGAAGCCACCTTCTTTTCCTGAATTAAATCTAAAGATAAAACTTGGTCAAAATCACGTATCAAAGAAAGTTTACTACTTCCAGAAAGCTCCTCATCCTTTAATAGTTCATACAAAACAGAAAGAGCATTTGCCGTATTCAAATCATCAGACAATTCTAAAATAAACTTATCTCGATATTTTTTTATTAATTCAAGACTCTCTTCTCCTTCATCAATAATAGAAGAAATTCGATTACGTAACTTTTTCAACGTAACAGAAGCTTGTTCTAATGCTTCATAAGAAAATACCAATTGTTTTCTATAATGAGAATTTAAACACATAAAACGAAATGCTAAAGGATCATACCCCTTCTCTTTTAAAACACTAACTGTTAAAATTGCTCCATTAGACTTACTCATCTTACCTGTTTCATCTAACAAATGTTCATTATGAAACCAATACTTACACCATGGATGACCTAAATATGCTTCACTTTGAGCAATTTCATTCGTATGATGTGGAAAAATATTATCAACTCCACCACCATGAATATCAAGATGCTCACCTAAATATTTAATAGATATACCACTACATTCAATATGCCAACCAGGATAACCACGCCCCCATGGAGAATCCCACAAAAGTTCATGATTTTCAAATTTACTAGTAGTAAACCATAAAACAAAATCAGCCTGATTTCTTTTATTATGATCTTCTTCTACACCTTCTCTGGCCCCAACAACCATATTATCTTCCTGATGATTGGTTAAAACATAATAATCAGGTAACTTGGTAGTATCAAAATAAACATTTCCACCAGACAAATAAGCATATCCCTTATCAATTAAAGTAGAAATAATTTTTATATATTCTGAAATATTATCCGTAGCTGGAGAAACAACCTCAGGCATTCTACAATTTACTAACTTAAAATCATCAAAGAAAGCATCCGTATAAAATTTAGCAATCTCCATAGCAGATTTATGTTCTCTTTTACGAGCTACTTCCATTTTATCTTCTCCAGAATCAGAATCACTAGTTAAATGACCAACATCTGTAATATTCATAGCTCTTATGACATCATAACCAAGATAACGTAAAGTTTTATCTAAAATATCATGACCAATATAATTACGAATATTACCAATATGTGCATAATGATAAACCGTAGGTCCACAGGTATATAATTTAACTTTCCCTTCTTCATAAGGAACAAACTCTTCAATTTTTCTTGATAAAGTATTATATAGTTTCATAAAATCACCTATTACTAGTATATCATAGACCAAAAAGAAAAAATACAGTTATATCAACAAACTGTATTTTAATTCTAATTGATCTAGTATTTTATCAATTTTTCTAGCACCAAACTCTAAATATTGACATTGTTCTTTAACTTCAGAAGAAATCTGTTTTAATAACTCTTCTGTGATATGAGGATATCGTTTTTTTATTTTAGAAGAAATAATCTTTTCAATCATTTTCTCTGAAAATCCATAGAAAAATAATACAGAATCAATTCTATTTAACAGTTCTACTCCTAAAAAACTTTTCAATTTATCAACCACAATATTCTCATCTTTATCCAAAAAGCCAACAGAATTTTGATTACATCCCAGATTAGAAGTCATAAAAATAACACAATTACGAAAACTGACAGAATCTCCATAAGAAGTAGTCATAACCCCATCATCAAGAACCTGCAAAAAAAGCTTTAAAACGCTAGGATGTGCTTTCTCTATCTCATCTAATAAAATAACAGAATAAGGATGCAATTTAACCTTTTCTAAAATAGTATTACGATCTTGATACCCAACATATCCTGGAGGAGAACCAAGAATTCTAGAAACCGAATTAGAGTCTTTAAATTCACTCATATCTAATTTTATAAAAGACTCTTTGGAATATAACAAATTTGCATATTCTCGTACCAATAATGTTTTACCAAGACCACTTTTTCCAACAAGAAGAAAACTTCTTGGAGAAATACGAAAAGAATTTGTAGTAACAGAATCTACTAATTTAGAAATAGCACCTTCTTGTCCAATAACTGCTTTTGATAATTCCTTCTTCAAACTCTTAGAATTCATATTCAAAATCTTTTTCACAGGAATTTTTGTCTTGGAATAAATAACATCATAAACGATATCCATAGTCAAGACTCTTTTGGAGTTCTTTGCATCTTTTAATTCTAAATGATTTATTTTAGATTGTAAAAACTGCTCTTTTTCTCGTAATATAGAAGCTTGCTTAAAATCATGTTGGATAATCAATTTATTCTTATTTTCAATAACATCACTAAGTTCTATTTGCAACTGTTTCATCTTTTTTAAAGAAATCGTTTCCATACTAATAGTTTTAGAGCAAGCTTCATCTAATAAATCAATGGCTTTATCCGGTTGCTTACCATTAGCAAGATATCGATCAGATAAATCAACAATAGAAATCAAAATATCATCAGAAAGTTCAATACCATGGTAGTTTTCATAGATTTCTTTTAAATGAAACAAGATATTACGTGTTTCTTCTAAAGTAGGTTCTTCTACCATAATTTTTTGAAACCTTCGATCAAATGCTTTATCTCCTTCTAAGAATTTCATATATTCATTATTAGTAGTAGCTCCAATAATTTTAATTTTGCCACGAGCCAAGTAAGGTTTTAAAATATTAGAAGCATCAATAGCTCCTTCAGCTCCACCGGCACCAACAATCGTATGAATTTCATCAATAAATAAAATAATGTTAGAAACACGTTCTAATTCTTCAATCATTTTATTTAAACGTTCTTCAAACTCTCCTCGATATTTTGTACCAGCAACTAAAGACGAAATAGAAACTCCCAAAACCCTAACATTTTTTAATTCATTCGGTACCAATCCTAAAGAAATTCTCCTAGCCAGTTCTTCCACAAGTGCTGTTTTTCCCACACCTGCATCACCAATTAACAAAGGATTGTTTTTTTTCCTTCTTAACAAGACTTCTATCATCTGGCGAATTTGCACATCGCGACCAATAACAGGATCAAAATTTCCTTTCTTTGCTTGCTCAGTAAAATCCACAGAAAAATCATCAATATACAACTTAACATTATGTTGCATCGACTCACGCATAAACTGATTCGAAAATTTATCATACAAAGAATCCAAATCAATATCCATTCCCATCATTATTCGATTAGCAACTCCTTCGCCTTCTTCTAGCAAAGATAAAAAAAGACGTTCAACGCTAACCGCTTCTCCCTCATCTTTACTATCTAAAATAGCATTCTCCAGAATTTTTTTTAATAAAGGAGTATATAAAAACCAACTACTTTCTTTACTGCCAATTCCAATTATTTCAATAATTTTCTTTCGAAAAGTAGAATATGTAAGACCATAAGTATTTAAAAAATGAATAAAATCATCTTTAGAATAATGTAATATAGATAATAATAAATGTTCACTACTAACATAAGGATGCCGTAACTCCTGCATCTCTTTTTTTGCCATAATTAATATTTTTTGAGCATCTTCTGTAAATCTTGAAAACATAAAATCATCTCCTATATTTATTGTAAAAAGAACCAATAATGGTTTCAAGAAATAAAGTACCCAAAAAAAAGACAAAAAAAGAGCCTTTCGGCTCAGATTGCTAAATAAGAATTAAAATAGTAAATACAATAAGTAATAATACTAATAATTCTAATGCTAATTTCCAAATAGTTTTTAACCATTTTGAATATGGAACTTTTAAGTAAGATAACATACCCATTAAAACTAAACTAGTAGGAGCAACTAACATAGTTAATCCATAAGCTGCTTGATAAACAACAGCAACGATTGGATAATTATCAGCATTTGTTACAATACTAGCTAAATATGGTAAAGAACTTTGGAAAGCATAAGCAGAATCTACATTAAAGAACGCAGATAAAATTCCTACAATAAATGTAGTAAATACATTGAATCCATCAGTAATTCCTAAAATAGCTTTATAAATAACTAATTGGAATGGATGATAAGTCGTAATTACTAAGATAGTATAAAGTAATACAACAATTACTGTTGGTCCTAAAGCACGTTTAGCACCTTTTACAAAACCATCAATTACTTCATCAAATTTTACTTTGTAAATTAAAGATAAAATAAACATAAAGGTAATTAAAACAGTAACCATATCAGCAATAGACCAAGATCCAAAAGCATTAACAGTACCTAGTAACTTACCAAATAAGTTAAAGCCAAATACTTCAAATCCAGTCACTGCAACAGTAGCTTCATCCATAGCAGTAATTCCAAAAGCACCAGACCATGAAATAAATGCCAATACTAAAATAATAAATATAATAGATAGGACTAAAGCTAATGGCCAAACAACATGTTTTTTACCACTAACTACCGCTGGAACATAAGAATCTTCTTCTGCTTCTTCTGTTACTACAATAACTTTTTCTTCTTTTACAGCTGCTTTTGTATCTTTAGAAGATTTTGCTTTTGTAGTTTTCGTAGACTTAGTAGTTTTCTTTTCTTCTTTCGCAGTAACCTTCTTTACATTAGCTTTTTTCTCAGTAGTTTTAGATTTTTTGATATACCAAATAGTATTAAAGATTAATAATACCATTCCTAAGAATAATAAAATACCTTTTGTTAGCATATCATCAGTAAAATTATTTCCTAAAATACTAGGAATAATTCCAGTATTAGTATAACCATATGTAGTACCTAACATACCAACCATAGTAGAACCTACAATAGCAAGTGCTGCTACAATCTTATCAAATCCCATAAGTAAAATAATAGATACTAACATAGGGAAGAAAATAATTAATCCTAATTGTAAACTACATAAAGATGTAAGAAGAGCGATAAGTACCATAATAATAGATAAAACAACTACTTCTTTACCCTTAAAATTAGAAACTAATTTATCTAACATTGTACGATATGCACCAATTTTATTTAACACACCGTAAAATCCTCCAACAACTAATACAAATGCGGCAATATAACCAAAATATGAAATAGCTGTAATAGGATAATTAAATAAATCGAACAGTCCCATTTGAACGCGTCCTTGGTCAACATAACTTCCTGAATAATAAGCAGCTGGTAATATCCAAGTAAGTAACATCAACACTAATAAAGTAATTAGAACGACTTTAAATGTATTATGTTTTTTCATAATTAACCTCCCATTATCATTATACTTAGATAGAAAAAATTTTACAAGCATTTGACTATTTTTTTTATGAAAATTTCGTGAAAAATAAAGAAAAAAGACTCTATTCTGAGTCTTTTTCAATCTCATTCAATGGCCTCATTAATGGGAACAAAATGACATCTTTAATATTTTGTGAATTTGTAAGGAGTTGCACAACACGATCAATCCCCATTCCCCATCCACTAATTGGAGGCATTCCACACTCCATAGCAGAAATATAGTCATGATCCATTGGCATAGCCTCTTCATCACCTTCCGCTTTCAAACGAGCCTGTTCTTCTAAACGACGCGCTTGTTCCTCTGGATCAACAAGTTCAGAATAAGCATTAATGATTTCAGCACCATTAATAACCAATTGAAAACGATCTGTAATAGTTGGATCATCATCATTAGCACGAGCAAGTGGACTTAAACTAATTGGATGTTCCGTTAAGAAAATTGGATTCACAATATGTACTCTAGCAACTTTCTTATATAATTGATCAACTAAATTACCATATCCAAGATTCTCAAGTGGTGTTTCACTATCAATTTCAATTTTTTCTTCTTTAATCTTTTCTAATAATTTTTCTTTCGTATCATAAACTTTAATATCAATATCACTATAACGTAAAATCAAATCACGGAAACTAACCGCTTCCCATTCACCACTTAAATCTACTTCCTTATCACCAACTGTAATAGTTAAAGTACCAAACAATTTCATAATAATAGATTGAAGCATTTCACGTAAAAATTTCATATTATCTTTATAATTATAAAAAGCAGCATACCCTTCAATCATAGTAAAATCTTGTAAATGAGTTGCATCAATTCCTTCATTTCGGAAACATCTAGCAATTTCAAACACTTTCGTAAATCCACCTACAACAGCACGTTTTAAATAAGTCTCTGGTGCAATTCTTAAATATAAATCAATATCTAGTGCATTATGATGAGTAATAAATGGCTTTGCCGTAGCTCCACTAGCTTTATTATTTAAAATAGGAGTTTCTATTTCGACATACCCAGCCTCATCCAAATAATTTCTAATTTCTCGAATAAAGCGACTACGAAATAAAAATTTCTTTTTAGACTCATCATTCATGATTAAATCCAAATACCTTTCACGGTAAATTGTTTCAATATCTTCAACACCATGAAATTTTTCTGGCAAAGGTTTAAGTGCTTTTCCTAAAAAGGTAATACTACTAGCACGAATCGTCTTTTCGCCAGTATGGGTAGTAAAGGTTTCGCCTTCTACTCCGATAAAATCACCAATATCATAATTAGCTTTAAAATCTTGATATGCTTCTTCTCCAACCATATCTAATTTAACAGAAATCTGTATTTTTCCTTTAATATCTCCAATAGTTAAAAAGCTCATCTTACCCATTTTACGCATTAAAATAATACGTCCTGCAACACGAACACCACAAACACCGTCTTCTAACTCTTTCGCATCACAAAGTTCATAATTCACTTCAAATCTCTCTGGATAAGGATGTTTAATATTTTGTAACTTCTCTCTTCGAACGATTTCTTGTTCACTTAATTCTCGCATGTTTCCATCTCCTTTACTAAATCACATCGAACAACATCTGTGTGAGCAATAAGATCATGAATTCCTTGACGTCGCTCACTAAACATAACCATCAATCCACTAATAACAATAAGGATAGACTGTATCATTCCAAGAAATCCAACACCATAAAAATAAGTAGTTTGATTTGCAAAAATCAAAATAGCAAATCCCACCATATCAACAAGAATAGAATTAATAATTAAAGATCGAAAAATCATCTGATTCATAGAAATATCTTTCTTATCCTTACTAATCACTTTTATTTTCATCAGTTGCTTACCTAAAGTCTGGCCATTATTCTTAATTTGGAAAACAACAAAATATAAAATATTTAAAAATATAGTAAATAATGAAACAACACCTTGTTTTCTGGCCATTTCATAACTAAGACTTACACTTTCAGATATATACTCTTTTTCATCTATCTTTTTAGATATATAATCTTCCATAACCTGAGTACTAGAATTATCTAACTTCTGAATAGAATCTAAATCTAAAAATGGATAAGAAAGAAATGTCGCAACTACCGAAACAATCATTATATCCAAAATAAATGCCACAAATCTTTGAATAAATAGCGCCTTTTCAAAATCTGAAGAATCCTTCTTTTTAGAAGTAACAGAAGTTTTATCTTTTTTATTTTCTTTTTTCTTGTCTTTTACCTTTTCTTCGACAACAGATACTTCTTCTACTTTTTTACTTTTTGCCATGAAATTCCTCCTTAAATGTATTTAATATAGAAATTATATCACGAATATTAGAAGTTTGATAGATTTTATTTTTGATGAACGTCCCACCAGGAACCCCCTTAAGATACCAACCAATATGATTTCTAATTTCTAAAGATGCAATACGTTCATTTTTTATTTCTTTTAAATAATCTAAATGATGAAGTATCATAGAAATTTTTTCTTCAATAGAAACATTACCATCATATTTTCCTGTACTCAAATAACTAATCGTATTTCTAATAAGCCAAGGGTTACCTAAAACACCCCTACCAATCATTATAGCATCGCAACCAGTTTCTACTAACATTCTCTTCGCATCCTCAGGTGTTTTTATATCCCCATTTCCAATAACTGGAATAGAAACATTTTCTTTTACCTCTTTTATAATAGACCAATCAGCTTCTCCACTATAACCCTGACTACGTGTTCTAGGATGTACACAAATAGCGGAAGCTCCAGCCTTTTCAATCACCTTCGCAACCTCAATAGCATTAATATGACTTTGATCCCATCCACTACGAATCTTTACGGTAACAGGAACAGGAACTGCTCCTACAACCGCTTTTACAATTTCATAAATTTTTTCTGGATTTTTTAAAAGCGCACTCCCTGCTTGAGCTCGAACTGCAACCTTAGGAACAGGACATCCCATATTAATATCAATAATATCCGGATGCATATTTTCATAAATATACCGAGCAGCTTCTACAAACGACTCTTTATCACTTCCAAAGATTTGCTGAACTAAAGGCCTTTCTTCTTCCGTCATATATAACATATCAATAGTTTTCTGATTCTGAAAAGTAATTGCTTTATCACTAACCATTTCCGCATAAATAAGACCACATCCCATTTCTTTGCAAATACGTCGAAAAGCAGAATTACAAATGCCAGCCATAGGTGCCAAAACAACCTGATTATCTATCTCAACATTACCAATTTTCCATTTCATTTTACATACTCCTTTGATCAGAACTATGAACTTTGTTCATAACAGAATAAACACGATACATATTATTAACAACACCCTGAATAATAGTTATAGAAGAATCTGTATTTTCAGAAGAAGAATTAGAATCACTTTCATCTTTTCCAACAGTACCCAAAAAATCAGTAGCACATTTCATAGATAAAACACTTACCATTTCATCCTCTGATAATTTATACGATTCCTTACGTTTTTTCTTTAAATCCTCAATTTGACTAACCATATCAACAGCAAAAGAAAAATAGTCAGTATCATCATCAATAGTATAATCCTCAGAAAAATAAAAATCATGACAATAAGCAAAACCAGCAATAGTAATTTCTAAAAAACGAGTATCCCGATAAAAGGAACTATCTTCAACATCTAAATAAAGAGTTAATAAATTTGCATACTGATTTAAAAATTGAGAATAATCACAAACAGAAGGCAACTCATCTGTACGAAAGAATAATTGAGAAAATAATTTTAATTCTTGATCATCGTACATAAGAATTCTCCTTTCGCATGCATAATATATCACAAATCGACAAAAAAGAAAAGAAATTCCTAAAGATTCCTTTCCCAAATTAAACATAAGATAAATTTAACTGTCTAATTAAAAAAAAAGAATAATAAATAGTTTTTATCTTTCACAAAAAAAAAGAAGCAAACTAATGATTTGCTTCATCTAATTCTTTTAATAACTCTGCTTTCGTCATTTTAGAATATCCTTTAATTCCTTTTTCCTTAGCAATTTCTTTTAACTTTGTAACAGACATCTTTTCATAATTAGTTTCATCATCTTCCTCAGGCATATGACCATTTTTAACTAAATAATCAATCTGTTCTTTTGTTAAAGTTTCATATTCTAATAAAGTATTAGCAATTAATTCTAACAAGTCTTTATGTTTATTAATAATTTCTTTTGCTTTTTTATGACAACTATTAATAATCTTACGCATTTCCATATCAATTTCATTTGCTACTTCGTTAGAAAAATGCTGTGCTTTATTATAATCTCTTCCTAAGAAAACGCTACCTTCTTGTTGTTCAAATTGAAGAGGTCCTAAATCACTCATACCATACTCAGTAACCATAGCACGAGCAAGTTTTGTAGCTTTTTCAAAGTCATTATGTGCACCTGTAGTGATTTCTCCAAAAACGATTTCTTCTGCAGAACGACCACCTAAAAGACCTGTAATCTCTTCAAGTAAATCAGTTTTAGTAGAACATAATTTTTCCTCACTTGGAACCATCATATTATATCCACCAGCAGAACCTCTTGGAATGATAGTAACTTTTTGAACATCATTTGCATGAGCAAGTTTTAAACCAATAACAGCATGTCCTGCCTCATGATAAGCTACTAACTTACGATCATTTTCACTATATTTGTGTGATGTTTTAGCAGGTCCCATAAGAACACGGTCCGTTGCCTCATCAATCTCACTCATAGTAATTTTATCTTTATTACGACGAACAGCTAAAAGCGCAGCTTCATTAAGTAAGTTTTCAAGATCAGCTCCACTGAATCCAGGAGTACGTTTTGCTAAATTATTTAAAGTAATACCTTCCGCTAAAATCTTATTCTTAGCGTGTACTGCTAAAATTTCTTCACGACCTTTTACATCAGGTAGATTAACTGTAACTTGTCTATCAAAACGTCCAGGACGAAGTAATGCAGGATCTAATACATCAGGACGGTTCGTAGCTGCTATAATAATAATTCCTTCATTAGCACCAAACCCATCCATTTCAGTAAGTAATTGGTTTAATGTTTGTTCACGTTCATCATGTCCTCCACCTAAACCAGTACCACGTTGACGACCAACAGCATCAATTTCATCAATAAAAATTAAACAAGGAGCATTTCTTTTAGCTTGTTGGAACATATCACGAACACGACTAGCGCCAACACCAACAAATAGTTCTACGAAATCAGAACCACTAATAAAATAGAATGGAACATTAGCTTCTCCTGCAACAGCCTTCGCTAACAAAGTCTTACCAGTTCCTGGAGGACCAAATAATAATACTCCTTTAGGAATTCTCGCACCTAATTTTTGGAACTTCTTAGGATTTTTTAAGAAATCGATTAACTCTTTTACTTCTTCTTTTTCTTCCTTTAATCCAGCAACATCTTTAAAAGTAACCTTATTAGAATCACTATTTAATTTTGCTTTACTCTTTCCAAAATCCATAGAACTCTTATTACCAGCCATTTGTCGACTGAAGAAGAAGAAAGCAAAAGCGATAATTAATACAAATGGTAAAACATTAAATACAATTAACCAGAAAGAAGAAGAATCAGGATCCGCTTGTGCTTCTAACTTAAAGTTTTGAACTTCGCTAGCATCCACAATCTTTTTCATAACTTCATCACTTAGCGGTAAACGAGCAAAAAATGTTTCATTATCTTTATAATCTTTTAAACTACCTCGAACCTCATAAGTATAAGCACTTCCTCTAGCAGTAACTTGTACTTCTTCAATATTACCATCATTTAACTCTGAAATAAATTCATTATAAGTAAGTACATTAACATCATTATTCATAACATTAACAACATAGAAAACACCAAGCATAATTAATGCTAAAAATAAATATGGTAACAGTCCTCTTTTTATTGTTTTTTTATCTATTGTTTTGTTCACAACATTTCCTCCTTAACTATATTTTAGTATTATATCATAATTTTCAGACTTTTTCTTATCATATTTCGATTTTTTTAATCCCGGTAACCATACAATAACTCCCCTAGCATCCACAACAACAGGCCAAAGATCACGTTCTCCGATTTTGACTTTCTTATCAATAAAAATGTCTTTAATTTTCTTCGTACCATTACCTTTAATAGACATACGATCACCAAATCGTCTAGTCCGAACCGTAAGTGGTAAACTAACCTCTTCACTAGACAATCGACAAATATCATTACCATTACCAAAAACTTCTTCCACTTGTTCAATCACATGATGATTTGGCAATTCTACATATTTAGAAAGCTCTACTTCATAAGTAGTAATCTCATTGGTTACTTTCTTTAATTCTAATACATGATAAGTTTTCGTCGCAATGACTTCGTTAGGTAAATTAACAAAAGCATTCGCCCTATTACTATATATTAAATTTAATAAAAGTTCAATATGTTTATCATTAATTAAAATTAAATCATCCTGATAATACTCATTCATTACATAATATAAAACCTCTTTTTGAATAAAAGGATTTAATGTTTTAAAAGAAACAATATCCAAACTATCATTATGAACAACCTTTTTTAAAGCCAAATCCCTTTCCTGCTCAATAAATTGATTAGCTTCACTAAGAACATTACTAAATTTCAAATATTTCAAATGAATATGAGGATCTTCCTCTTTCAAAAATGGCAAAATATATTTACGATAACGATTACGAGTATATTTATCTTTTTGATTAGAATCATCTACATAATACATAACATGATTTTTTTTATCATACTCTTCCAACTCCTGCTTTGTATACAAAAGAAGTGGTCTAACAATCTGATAATCAGTCATATCTACAATTTTTTTAAATCCACTATATCCATTTAAATTAGAACCTCTAGTAATTCTCATTAGAATGGTTTCAATTAAATCATCCCCGTGATGAGCAGTCATTAAATAATTGGCATGATATTTATAAACAACTTTCTCAAAGAAATTATAACGAATATTTCTTGCTTCATTATGGAAATTATCATCTCCATACTCTGTAATCATCATACATTCAAACATAATATTATTCTTTTCACAATAATTTCTTAAATAATTTTCTTCTTGAACACTTTGTTTTCTTAAATTATGATTTACATGAGCAACTACTAAATTTAAAGCATACTTTTCTCTAATTTTTAATAACATATCTACAAGAGCCATAGAATCTGGACCTGCAGAACATCCAACAACAATAACATCATTTTTATGAAAAGTAAAACTATCTTCAATAGATATCATATTATTACCTCCTAACAGATTTATCAGAAAAAAAGAAAACACCTCTATTCCTCAGGAATTTTCAAAATAAATTCACCATCTTTCGAATAAAGATACTTTTCTCTAGCATATCTAGCAATATAATCAGGATCCTGCAATTTATTAGCATCAACCTTCAATTGTTTCTCTTTGTTTTTTAAAGAGATTAATTCCTTTTCCAAATGTTTTTTTTCTTGATATTTATCATAAATTTCTATCCAATATTTACCGATAGTAAAAGTAGTAGCGACTATGACAATAATAGAAGACAAACCCAAAAAGAGCATCCTTCTGCGACGCTTCATCGTTGCTTTAGATTTTGCCATAAAACCACCTACTCTTTCACAATAAATTATAGACCAGTTTAAAGTATAGAGCAAGATTCCAAAAAAAAAAAGAGAAATTTGACACTATTTTTTACGCATTTTTTTTAAAAGTGGAAAACTAAAATAAAAACCGAAAAACAACATTATATAAAAATAAATATGAATGACTCCTTCATTAATAATTCTTAAAATCAAAAAATAAAGTAATGCCATATCAAAAAGAAATAAAAAAGTAAAAACGATTTGAACCCATTTCTTTTTAAAAAAAAGAAACTGGTAATGAAGATTCATTAAAAAAGAAAAGAAAATACCAAAGAAAAAGGAAAAAACTAAAGAAAGAACTTGAATTTTTAAGTTCATTATTTAAATAACCGATTAAATATACTATTTTCTTTATCTTTTTTTACATCTTCTACATAATTAATACTATGGACAAGTCCTTTAATAGATACATTACCTTGCATAGTATCTAACTTAATTAATTCTAATCCCTCACCCTTAATCATTAAAAATCCCATAATAGTATCCAACAAAAATTGTTCACTATCAAAATTTTCTATTTTTTTTACACCAGTAATAACTAAATTTTTTCTTTCTAATAAACTAATTCCATGATTATAACTATTAATATTATCTTGTTTATCCATACATATCCTCCTAGTAAAAGATATGTAGAAATAAAATTTTTATGCAAAAAAAAGATGCTTAAGCATCTTATTCATTATCCTCAGTTGGTTCTTCAGCATTCTCATAAGCTTCTAAAATAGCTTGCTCAAACATTGCTCTAACTTCTGGATTAATTGGATGAGCAACATCACGATAACCACCCGTAGCTGTCTTTCGGCTAGGCATTGCTATGAATAGTCCGTTGTCCCCATCAATAATACGAATATCATGTACTGCAAAACTATCATCTAGTAATACAGAAGCAATTCCTTTCATACGAGATCCTTCCTTATTAATTTTGCGTACATTTACAGATGTAATTTTCATGTAATATTCCTCCCTCTTAAAGTATTACACTTTATACCCTAATTCTATAATAAGAAACAGAAAAAAGCAATATTTTTCGTATTTTAGTAGGCTTTTAATGCAAAATTTCTAAACTTTGTGTCAAAATATCACTATAACTAAAAGTTTTTATCTTATGATTTTCTAACTGAATAGTAAAAATTGCTGGATATAAATCAGTAATAACCCCTTGAAATTCATCCGTTTGATTTCTAGTACCATGAAAACGAAAAGACCGTTCAATACCACGATTAGCTTCTACAACACTCTTAATCTTATCAATCGTCATCTTGGATACCCCACATACATAGTACCATTAGTAATAATACCTCCCATACCATCTTTACCATATTTTGTCTTTTCTAAAATCTTTAACAAATCAATGCTCTTATTACGATCAGAAAGAGCAAGGGAAGTAGCTAAAATTGCCGGATCAAGAGCATGAATATTAATCCGTTTCGGACTAGAAGCAAAATTAGCTCCTGCTTTAATCAACTCCTCATAATTTGATTGACAAGCACCAGCAATAACAATCAGTTTATCCTGACTTTTTTCATACTTCCTTGCTTCTTTAACAGTTTCAATAAAATTAAGAGAATTCTGATAATCTCCCCGATTTTTCTTTAGATAAGCATCATGTCCTGTAATTACAACTATATCAGGTTGAAATTCATTTAATAAATCATGAATTTTATAAGGCATATCTAATTCTGAAATCGTAAGTCCATTCGCTTTTACATTCATTTCATGATAAAATTTCATACATCTTTTTAAATAATCACTATCACCATCAATATGTAATATTTTTCCAGGTAAATAAAAATATTGACTTCGATCCATTTGTATATCTCGAATATTATTCTCTAATATCTGTTGATCAGAATCAGCAGGAATACTTGCTTTCACTAAATCAGAAACTAAACTATCGGCATAAAGTCTTAAGTCCACTCCTTTTAACATAGCAACATTTCCATCAATAGATACAATTTTAAATATAATATCGTGATTATGAGAAATCCGAGTAACAAAATCTCCTTCTTTAAATTCCAAAATAATCATCTCCACTAGATTTTATGCAAAAAAAAAAGAAATATACCTATGCCAAAGCATTTGCAATTTCTACAAAAATATCAACCGATAACTGTTCTGCTCGAACAGATAAATCGAAATCATATTTCCTCAAAATAGAAAGAACTACATCTAAATCATACTTTTTTAAATTATTACGGATATTTTTTCTTTTAAACTGAAAACTATCACGAACAATAGAAAAAAACAAATCTTGATTCTTTAAAGGTTGCAAATGTTCTCTTTTTTCAAAAGAAACAACAACACTATCTACTTTAGGAACAGGAACAAATTCTTTTCTAGAAACAAAAAACTCCTTTTTAACATTATAAAAATAATTTAAAAATACACTAATAGAGCCATACTCTCTACTACCAGGTTTCGCAGAAAAACGATCCCCAACTTCCTTTTGTACCATCATACAAATTTTTTGAAAATCCAAATGACTATCCATAATTTTCATCATAATTGGAGTAGTAATATAATAAGGAACATTACTAATAAAATAAAGTTTTTGATAAGAAAAATTAGAAAGATCAGAGGAAAGATCACTAGTTAAGAAATCTTGAAACAAAATATTAACATTAGAATAATCTTGAAGCTTACGTGTCAATTCTTCTTTTAAGTCCATATCAATTTCATAAGCCAAGACACTACCAGCACGATTTGCTAATTCACGAGTTAAAATTGCTCCTCCTGGTCCTACTTCAATTACCATATCATCTTTCGTTAAAGGACAAATATCAGCAATCCTCTTAACAACAGAAGAATGCCTTAAAAAATTTTGTCCATACTTTTTCTTAAATTGAACCTGATACAACTCCATAAATATCACCAACAAAACTATAACATACTTAAATAAACAAAACAATCATCACTAAATAATTTCAATAGCATCTTCCTGTTCCTTTTTCTTACGAATCATCTTTCTTACTCTAATAACCTCTGATAATATTAAATATAAAAGTGGAAGAGCAATACAAAGAATCCAACCAAAATAAGTAGATAAAAAACGACGAATATAACCCAACTTAGGAATTCTTAATAAAACTTTACCATAAACATTATCTTCATTTACTAAAACTCCATCCGCAACATTATTATTATCTCCCTTAGTACGGAAAAGTAAATCTCCATCACTAGATTTCTCAATACCAATGATACGATGAGTAATAACTTTACCACTGTAATAAGAATCCGTTCCCAAATAACTAATAATATCTCCCTGTTTTAAATCCTCCGGATCCATTCGCTTAATAACAATAGCATCTTCTACATTAATAGTAGGTACCATACTAGGACTAACAATTACATAAGCATCAAACAATGGTGGTTTATCTTCGCCAGAATGAATATTATATAACAAATCAATAAAAAATAACAAAAATAAGATAAAAATAAGAATTAATAAAATAAAAATGACATAAAGGGCTACCTTAGTAAAGAAATGCAAAAAAAACTGCAATACTTCTTTAGCAGAAACAACATCATCATGATTAGTGTCAAAATATTGCTTCATCCAAGTTCCTCCCATTCTATTATCAATATCATAATATCACGCATACCAAAAAAAAACCAGAATTTACAAATAAAAAAAGAGGAGTTTACATCCTCAAACTGCTTTAGCAGTAACATTTAATTTAATCTTAAATCCACGACTAACAGAATCAATAATAGTATCTTCAGCTACCCACATTCGCAAACGAAATTGTTCACTAAATTCTTGACTATCTTCTGTCGTATTAGAAAAAGTTCCAGAATATAAAACCATACTTCCCTTTTTACTTCCCAAAAAACTAGAATTAGACAAAGGAATAAATGGTTGTGGATTTTTAGTAATAGGAGTATCTATATAACCATCTTTTGTCTTTTTTTGTAAATATAATCGAACAGAATCATCTGTCAAACTTTCCTGAGTATCATCAATCTTTTCCGCAGAAATTTCATAATTAATAGTAGTATTACTAGATAAATTAGTATGAACAGTAAAATCATAAACATTACCATCACCTTCTAGTTTTTTACCCAACTCATTAGAAATAGGCATAGCATTTTGCATAGAAACGGAACTTGTATTATCATCAAATAACAAAGTAATCGTTCCCGTAGAAATACCATTTTCATTAGAATCAGAAAAAGCAGTAGTAAAAGCAGCATAAGAAACTCCCACAAACGCAATGATAAGTATCGCAATAAATAAAATAGATAAAATAATTTTTTTAGATTCTGCTTGTATCATACTAACCTCCGTACTATATATCAATCATAACATAGAAAAGTTTTTTTCAAAAGAAAAAAAGCTACAAATTATTCTATAGCTTTTCCATATACATTAACTCGAACAGAATACGAATCATTAGGATTAGAAATAGTGGCACCTTCTCGTACCCAAATTCTCAATCGATAATTATCTATTTGATCAGAAGAAACAGTAACCTGATCTAAAACCATAGACTTTGCAGGACTTCCTAAAGAACTTTTTTTCTTTATTGGAGAAAAAGTAGTTGGTTCTTCTACTTTAGCGTAAGTTCCACTATTCTGTTTTTCTAAATAAACCATAATATCATCATCCGAAATAGTAGAATTTTCATCTTTTATTAAAGCAATTTCATATTGAATAGAAGAATTATCTTCTACCTCAGATGAAACCGCAAAATCAAAATAACTTCCCTCACTTCTAAGAGCTTTTCCAACATCTACAGAAATTGGTTTAAGATTAGTTAGTGTTAAACCATTAATTGTAGTTTTATAAGACATAGAAACTACACTAGTTTTAACCTCCTGTTTAATATTTTTCTTCTGTTCTTTAAAAAAACCTAAAAAAGAAAAAATAATAATTAAAATTAAAATAACACTAACTGAAATTAATAATAACAATATTTTTTTTGTATTTCCACTAGTTTCCATAAAACCTCCTAATCAATAACCTTAACATATAGTAAAATACCAAAATTACGAACTTCTGTGCTAATAGGATAAGTATCAGAAAGCCACATACGTAATCTAAAATTATGGGTTTGTCCTTTTTTTAAAGTTCCAGAGTAAATCTTTTTCGCAGCAGGATCACTAACTGCAACCTTTAAACTACGATAAGTAGGAACAACACTATCATCAAATCCTTCCATAGGTAAATCGGTATCTGCATCTGTTAAATACAATTTTACATAACTAGAATCCAACTCCGTAGAAACACCAATGTTTTTAGCATAAATTTCATAAGAAATAGAGTCCACTCCATGCATATCAGAAGAAATACTAAATTCACTATACCCATGCTTCGTCTGATTAGGAGTAAAAGAAAGTTGTTTTCCAATAGCATCAGTAACTGGCATAGAATTATCCATCAACAACTTAGAAGAATCATCCGAATAAGAAAAAACAATCGTTGCATTTTTTAAAGAAGACTCATTACCAGAAAAATATAAAAACAAACATCCAACAGAAATACAAATAGTCAACAAAACTAAAGAAATAAATATAATTAAAGTAGAATTAACATGTTGTTTTTTCATAAACACAACCCCTATTCTATACTAAGAATACACTATTTTACTATTTTTTTCAACCTAATCTAAATGAAAAATAAACTTCGCTGTTTCTGTAGTAATTTGTTCCACTTCATAAGTAGAAACACCTTTACAAGAAGAAATCTTCTCCGCAATAATCGGAATATACTTAGAACTATTCTTTTCTCCTCGATAAGGAACTGGAGCAAGATAAGGACTATCCGTTTCTAAAACAATCTTTTCTAAAGGAATACGGGATACAACCTCTCCTAATTTACTATTCTTAAAAGTAATAACACCACCGATACCTAAAACAAACCCCATTTTTATATATTCCATTGCAACTTCCAAACTACCACTAAAACAATGAATAACACCAGATACCGAGTATTTTTTCAAGGAAGAAATAGTATCCAAAGTAGCATCACGACTATGAATAACAACTGGTAAATCTAATTTTTGAGCAAGAGCCAACTGTTTTTCAAACAATTTAATTTGTTCCTCTCTATCCTCTTTACCATAATGATAATCCAAACCGATTTCCCCAATACCAACAACTTTATCAGACTTTGCTTGCTCTTCTAACTTTTCTAAATCTAAATCACTAACCTTAGAAACTTCCGAAGGATGGTAACCAATGGTTACAAAAATATCTGGATAATACATACTATATTCTAAAGATTCTATAATATCTTCTTTTGTACAACCAGAAATAATAATAGGAGAAACTCCAGCTTCTCGATTTTCTAAAATAACCTGACTTATATCATTATAATCTTCTTTAGATAAATGACAATGTGTATCAATAAACATAAAAAACCTCCAAAATAAAAATATCATATTAATGATATTTTTTCCACTGATAATATTTCACTCTAGAATAACAAAGAATTAAAAAACTTAAATAAACGACATCTAAAATATTTTTAGTAACCCCAATATATAATAGCAAGAAAAACATCCCTAAAAGAAATACCGAATCCCCAGTAAAGAACTGCACTGTATTTTTTAACATAATTTTATCCTTTCCTCCAGCAACTACTCTTTAACTATAACACACTAAAAAAAAGAAAGACATAATTTTACATCTTTCTTTTTGAAGTTGACAAGTTATTTTACATTTTCAGCAAAGAACTTATCTCTATCGATTCTTTGGAATAATGCAGAAGGAGTTCCTAAATGATACTCATTAGAGCTATTATAAACAATACTTGTATCAGAAATATTTAATTGTTTTCTAATTTCTTTACTAGTACCAGGCATAAATGGCTCTAAATAAAGGGAACAAACACGAATAGATTCTAATAAATGATAGATAACATTCTGTAATCGATTCTTTTTAGTATCATCTTTAGCAAGAATCCATGGTGTTGTTTCATCTATATACTTATTCGTAAATCGTAATACATTAAATATCTCTGTAATAGCATCACTTATTTGTAAAGCTTCCATTTTTTCATCTACTAAAATCTCCAAATTTTTCAATTTATTTTCCAACTCTAAATCTATATCCTCTACTTCATCCGTACTAGTAACAACTCCATCAAAATACTTATTACCCATAGAAATAGATCTTTGTACTAAGTTACCTAATACGTTAGCAAGTTCTCCATTAATATGATCAATTAATAAATCATAAGTAATATTACCATCACTAGCAAAAGGAATTTCATGAAGTAAATAATAACGTACAGCATCTACCCCAAAAGCTTCTACTAATTCATCCGCATATATAACATTACCTTTCGATTTACTCATCTTATCATTATTCATAAGTAACCAAGGATGACCAAATATCTTCTTTGGAAGTGGAAGACCTAAAGACCATAAGAAACAAGGCCAATAAATAGAATGGAAACGTACAATATCTTTTCCAATAACTTGTAAATCTGCAGGCCATAACTTTTTAAATTCACTAGTAACCTCATCAACATCATAACCAATGTTAGTAATATAATTAGTCAAAGCATCAAGCCATACATAAACAACATGATTAGAATCAAAATCTACAGGAATTCCCCACTTAAATGAAGTACGAGAAACACATAAATCTTGTAATCCTGGTTTAATAAAGTTATTTAACATCTCATTCTTTCTTGCCTCTGGCTCTATAAAATCAGGATGACTTTCAATATATTCTTCCAATTGTTTTTGATATTTACTTAACTTAAAGAAATAGGCTTCCTCTTTCGCTTCTTTAACTTCTCTACCACAATCAGGACATTTTCCATCAACAAGTTGAGATTCCGTCCAAAAAGATTCACAAGGAGTACAATAAAGACCAGTATATTCACCTTTATAAATGTCACCTTGATCATACATCTTTTTAAAAATATGCTGAACAATTTTCTTATGATGAGAATCAGTCGTTCTAACAAATTTATCATAACTAGTATCCATCAAATCCCAAATATGTTTTACTTCAGCGGCTTGTTGATCAACAAATTCTTGTGGACTAACACCAGCAGCTTTTGCTTTATCTTCAATTTTTTGTCCATGTTCATCGGTACCGGTTTGGAAATAAACATCATATCCCCTAAACCTCTTATATCTCGCTATTGCATCTGCCAAAACAATTTCATAAGTATTTCCTATATGAGGTTTTCCAGATGTATATGCAATAGCAGTTGTTAAATAAAATTTTTCATTCATACTATCCCTCCTAATAAAAAAACTATTATAAACATAAGGACGAATTGTTCGTGGTACCACCTTATTTTATAATAGTAAATATTATACACTTAAATAGTTAACGCCTATCTACGATTACACCTACCTATCGATGTAATAGTTCAGAAGCCATATCTTATAAAAAGTTTATTTCCTTTTTCACCAACCGGAATCTCTAAGATAAACTTATATTTTATAAGACTCTTCCTCATCACAATGAATATGGGTAGAGTATATCATAAAAAAAATTATTCTTCAATATGTTTCCCCAAAAATTTAGAAACAACATCAGCCATTTTCTCTTCTACTTGACCAATATTACTACTCTCCGAAATAATTAAAACCAATCCTATCGCATCACCATTCATAATCACAGGACAAATAACATAAGCATATTCTTCAACTACAGAATCACTAAGTTCAATCGGATGTAGACTAGACTCAACAATAGTTTTTCTCTCTTTCATAATAAGTTCCAATGATTTTGAAATAGGTTTATTTAAATATTTTTTTCTAAGATTACCACTACCAGCAATAAAATTATCTCGATCAGTAATAAAAACATTTTGATGTGTTACCGTATTAACAATATCAACTAACTGCTTTGAAATATCATCCATATCAGTCATTGTAGAGAATTTTTTTAAAGCAATCATTTCTCGATCAACAAAAATTTCCAATGACTCTCCATCTCTAATTCTAAGAGTACGGCGAATTTCTTTTGGAATAACAATTCTTCCTAAGTCATCTACTCTTCTAACCACACCTGTTGATTTCATATAATTATTCCTCACTTTCCCATACTACTATTGTTTCTATTTTTTTTTAATTTATACTGCTTTTCATAATTTATTATAATAAATATTCCCAAAATTTACCTTGGAAAATATTTCCATATAAATATTTCATAAAAAAAAGAAGCAAAATATCTTGCTTCTCTAATCATAAAAATCAATCTTCTTTCAATAAATAAGAATTCATTTTTGTAAATAAAAATCTCTCACCCTGTTCTCGAACACCATTAATTAACGTTGTATCTTTAACAATTATTTTAAAATCAATACTTTCTAGCAACTGTTTAACATACGCAGATTGTACAAATTTTATCATTTCACAAGAAAGGTTATTAGCAATTTTATTATCAATATTATCTGTAAATAATTGATTTACATTTTTGACAATTTTTTTATCAATTACTTCTTTAATATTTTCCTTCATCATCTTTTTTAGTTTTCTATTCAAAGGAATAAAATCTTTCTTATTAAATTTTATAACATCACTTTCTTTCTTTGGTGAAAAGGAAGTTATAATCTTTTGTAATTCAAGAATACGAACTTTTTTCCAACTAGGAATAAAAGTAATTACTTTCTTACGATAATCTTCTAATATTTTATCCAACACATCCGCACGAATAACCGTTTTATATCTTTTAGCTAAATCTAAAAATTTACATCGAATAATATCCATAGAATCAAGTGGTGGTTTATTTAATAATGATAAAATATCATCATCAAATAAAGAGATTGTATTATTTTTTAAAGTTTCTGTTACCGCATTTTTATAATTTTCAAAGTGTTTCTTTTTAAAATCTGCAATTGTTTCTTGAGTCATACTACCACATCCTAATATTGTAAGTGTAACAAAACAATATTCCTTACGTCAAGATTATGATAAAAATTTACTAGAAATTAAATCAAGTAAAGAAACCAAATAATAAATCGGATGTTTATCTAATTTTATAATATCTAAAACAATAACCAAATTAGTTCCACGACTTAAAAAACGAAAAGAAGGACTAATATCATAAGAATCCATAAACAATTCATCAACTCTAAATTTAGAGATAACTTCCTCTGGGAAGACCAGTTCAATAGAATTCTTAGTTTGAGATACACGTTTAATTCCTACTCGCTTAGCCAACTTTTCAAACCACTCTTCATACATATAAATAAGCATATCATCAGTTACTCTTCCAAATCTATCTTCTAACTCAGCTTTAACATCTTCCAATTTTTCTGCGGAATCAATTTCATTGATTTTACGATGAATTTCAATCTTTAAGTCATCTTCAGAAACATAATGATCATCAATATGCGTACTAACATTTAACAATGGTTTACTATCAACATCTTCTTCCTCTATTGGTAATTCTATATTCTTTTTACGAGCTACTTCTTCATTTAAAAGTCTTAAATACAAATCAATTCCAACAGAATCAATAAAGCCTGCCTGTTCACTACCAAGAATATCCCCAGCCCCACGAATAGACAAATCACGAGTAGCAATACTAAATCCACTACCAAGGGCAGTAAATTCCTTAATAACATTAAGTCTTTTTACCGCAGCCTCTGTTAATACCTTAGCTGGATGATACATCAAATAAGCATATGCAAACTTATCACTACGCCCTACACGGCCACGAATCTGATATAACTGACTAAGACCAAACTTATCGGCATCCATAATAATCAATGTATTAACATTAGGAATATCAATACCAGTTTCAATAATCGTTGTACAAACTAAAATATCATATTCATGATTAATAAAATCTAAAATTCTATTTTCCAAATCATTTTTGTTCATCTGTCCATGAGCAGTTATAATTTTTGCATCAGGAACTAAATTTTGTATACGATATTTTTCCTCTTCAATAGACTCTACTTTATTATAAAGAATAAACACTTGCCCATCACGAGATAATTCTTTATAAATAGCATCCCTCAAAATTTGATTATTCTCTTCAATTACATACGTTTGTACTGGATAACGATTTACAGGAGGAGTTTCTATTAAAGATAAACTTCGAATACCAACCAAGGACATTTGTAATGTTCTAGGAATTGGAGTAGCAGATAACGTTAAAACATCTACATTCGTCTTATATTTTTTTATCTTTTCCTTATGAGTAACACCAAATCTTTGTTCTTCATCAATAACTAAAAGTCCTAAATTCTTAGGTTTAATATCATCACTTAATAAACGATGAGTACCAAATACCAAATCAATCGTACCATTGGAAAGTCCCTCAACAATACGTCTTGCCTCTTTAGGAGAAGTAAATCGATTTAAAAGACCAATCGATACAGGAAAGTCTTTAAAACGTTCCAAAGCATTTTCATAATGCTGATTTGAAAGAATCGTAGTAGGACATAGGAAAAGTACTTGCTTAGAATCTAAAATAGCTTTAAAAGCTGCAACAAAAGCAACTTCTGTTTTTCCAAAACCAACATCCCCACATAACAAACGATCCATTGGAGTAGGTTTTTCCATATCTTCTTTAATTTGTGCAATAGCCCTTTTTTGATCTGGAGTAAGTTCATAAGGGAATTCTGCTTCAAAATCTAACAACATATCACAATCAGGAGAAAAAGCAAATCCTTGTCGTGTTTCACGTTCGGCATATAGTTGTAATAAATCATCCGCCATATCCTGAACTTTCTTTTTAACTCTATTTTTCGTCTTCTCCCATTCACTACCACCAAGTTTATTTACTTTAGGAGCATATCCCTCTTTACCAGTATATTTACTAAGTAAATCAATTTTTTCAACAGGAATATATAATTTATCTTCTCCCTGATACAAAACTTCTACATAATCTTTTTGAACCCCTGATAAACTAAGAGTTTTAATACCATGATAAACACCTATACCATGAATATTATGAACAACATAATCACCAATCGACAATTTATTAATATCGGAAATACTAGAAGAATATTTAAATTTAGTACGATATTTCTTTTGCTTTTCCTTTACCAAGAACAATTCATTGGCTGTCAAAAATACATAGTTTTGATAAATAAAACCTGCTTTCAAAGGAGTAGGAACTAAATTCACTTCATTAAGAATAATATGATCAAAATCCACCTCTACTACTTTCATATTAAGAAATTTCATAACACTAAAAATTTGATATTTTTTTAAGCATAATACAACTGTCTTCCCATCACTAATAGACTGACGAATAAACTGATTAATTGAATCAGCATTTTCATTAAAGTTATTAATGGTATGAACACCTAAATCTACAACATTATTAGAAAGATAATGGTCAATATTCATATAATAAATAGGAAAAGATGGATGAATATCTAAAAAATCAAACATATATTTCCCATGAAAATCGGTATCTTTCGTACTATGATAAGTTAAAACCTCTTCCATAATTTGAGAAAAACTAACTTTTAACTGTTCATAATCCTTGAAAAAAGTAATAGAATCTCCCAAATAATCCAAGATTGATGAAACTTCCTCATAAAAAGGTAAAAACTTTTGCTTAGAAGAATCTTCCTCTACTGTTTTCGTTGTTAAAAACTCAGAACAAGGACGGATTAAAATAGAAGAAATACTAGATAAAGATTTCTGAGTATCACAATCAAAATAACGAATAGATTCTATTTCATCATCAAAAAACTCAATACGAACTGCAGTATCACTTTCCACAGGAAAAACATCAATAATAAAACCGCGAATTGCAAACTCTCCTGTTTTATTAACAATAGTATCTCGAGTATAACCAGATTGAACTAACTTTTCCACCAATTTCTGTGGATTAATAGTATTTCCAACCTTCAAATTTAAAAATGTCTGTTGATAGTTTTTTTTCGTTGGTAAAAATCTTAAATATCCCATCAAATTAGTAATAACAATATTAGGCTGCTCTAAAACCTTATTAATAGTTTCTAAACGATTATAACGAAGTTCAGGGCTGATAGCTAAAGCTTCACTGGTTAAAAAATCATCCATAGGAAACAAACTAACATTATCTGTATAATTAGATAAAGAAGAATACAATTGGTTTGCTTCATATAAAGAATTAACAACAACTAAAATATTTTTCTTTTCTCTTTGCAAAGTAGAATATAATAAGACACAAAAAAACTCATCGGTAACACCAGTAATACCCATGTTCTTTTTTAATTCTATAGTTCCAATTTGTTCAAAAACATTCATAAAATCACCTATTTTTACGATTATAGCGATTCATTAAAGATAAGAAATCCAATTGAAAATAGTCATCAACTACATCAACTAAAGAACTAAACAACTCTTGCAATTGCTTCTCTTCTTCTTTAGAAAATCTACCCAAAACATAATCTTTAGTTTCACGCGACTTATCATTAGAAATTCCTATTTTTAAACGCTTATATTGTTGAGTATGAATACATGCCTCAATATTACGTAATCCATTATGTCCACCACAAGAACCTTTATCCCTCAATTTAAAATTACCAACGTTCAAATCTAAATCGTCAGAAATAACTAACAAATCAGAAGTATCAATCTTAAAAAAATTAATAAACTGTGAAACAACAGTACCGGATAAATTCATATAAGATTGAGGTTTCAAAAATATAACTTTTTCTCCATTTAGATTAATCTCACAATAAAGACCTTGAAACTTATTTTTCCAAGTTACAGAAATATTTTTATCATTCAAATAATAATCCAAAAAAGAAAAACCAACATTATGTCTAGTACCCTCGTATTCTTTACCAGGATTTCCTAAACCTACAATAATTTTCATAACATCACCTCTAATTAAAATTATTTCCCGGGAAATAATTTATTTCTTATTCTCATGATATTCCTTATAAATAATAGATTTCGCAACGCCTCTTTCTTTCGCAACAGTTTTGATAGCCTCTTTTTCACTCATACCATCATCTAAATAAAGATTAATATGTTCTAAAATAGACATACTAGAATAATCTATATCTTCATGATTACCATCAACAACCACAACAAATTCTCCCTTTAATTCAGGAACAATTGGAATAAGCTCCTGTATTGTACCACGACAAATCTCTTCATGCAACTTTGAAATTTCTCGATGAATACTAATATTACGATTACCAAAAACCTCTAACATATACACTAATGTTTTTTCTATACGATGAGGGGCTTCATAAAAAATTAATGTATAAGGTAACTTACTTAAACTGATAAGTTCCTTTTTAATTTTAGATTCTTTAGTCTGTAAAAAACCATAAAATAAAAATGGTGAAGGAGATAAACCAGAAGAAGTTAAAGCAGGAACAAAAGCTGTTGCTCCAGGAAGAGCAATAACATTGAAATGATTATCTATAACTGCCTTAGAAACAATAAATCCTGGATCACTGACAACAGGAGATCCTTGATCAGTAATTAACCCAATATTTTTACCATTTTTTAATTCAGAAATTACATATTCCTTAATCTTATCTTCATTATATTCATGACAACTAACAAGTTTTTTCTTAATATGGAAATAATTAAGTAACTTACTACTTTCCCTAGTATCTTCACATAAAATAAAATCGACCATTTCCAAAGTTTTTAATGCCCTCACAGTAATATCTTCTAGATTACCAATAGGAGTAGGAATTAAATATAAACTTGCACTACCATCGTAACTATTCTGACTCACTAGACCTCACCTCTACTAAAAATCTTTCATACTCCGAAGAGTACTTACCATCATCCATTTTCATAATAAATGGTGCTTCTACCTTTAATCCTAATTTTCCATGTTTTACTCCTTCAATTAAAACTAAAGTAGAACCTTTATGAGCATATTCATAAACAAAACGAACACGCTTAGGTTCAATATGATATTTTCGAAATAAATCAAAAATCTCTAATAAACGCTCTGTTCGATGTACCATAGCAAAAATACCATTATTCTTGAGTAATTTACTAGCAACCATCACCACTTCGTCTAAAGATATCTTCACTTCATGTCTAGCAATAGTTTTTTCCATATTCTCATTAAAATAATTCTTATCATTAACTTTAAAATAAGGAGGATTACAAGTAATTACATCAAATTTTTCTATCGTTTTACTAGAAACATAATCCTTCATATCAGAACAAACAATAGATATTTGTTTTTCTAAATGATTGTATAAAACAGATTTAGAAGCTAATTGAAAAAGTTTTGGTTGTATTTCAACACCCGTAATTTTCTTCTTAGTACGAAGAGATAAAATTAAAGGAATCACACCATTACCAGTACCTAAATCCAATATTTCTTTATCACGTAATCGAACAGTTACAAAATTAGCAAGCATAACACTATCCAATGAAAATGAAAAATAATCAGTATTTTGATAAATTTTTCGATTCGGATAACCCAAGATATCATTCAGAACTTCCATGATAATCTTCCTTTTTCAACTCAATAAGTCCCCTATCTTTTAAATCAACTTGAAAAGTTCCTTTAAATACATCAATAGAAGACACTTTACCAACTCCATTAACTGTTTCTATCATAGATCCAATTTTAGGATACCCTTTTTTCAACTCAGTATAAAGATCATTTTCATAACCTAAACAACAAAGAAGCCTTCCACAAATACCATTAATTTTAGAAGGGTTTAACGCTAGAAATTGATTTTTTGCCATATTAATAGAAACACTATTAAAATCTGTCAAAAAAGTATGACAACATAAAAACAAACCACAAGGACCAAGTCCCCCAACTTTTTTAGCTTTATCACGAACACCAATTTGTCGAAGTTCAATTCTAGTTTTATACTTTTGTGCTAATTTTTTTGCTAATTCTCTGAAATCCACCCTGTTATCAGCAACAAAAGAAAAAATCAATTGATTTCTATCAAAAGTATAACAACAATCAACAAAACTCATATTTAACTCTAACTCTTTACTATATTTCTTAGCAATTTCTAAAGCTTTTTCCGCTTTTTCTTGATTTTCTAATAATTGTTTCTTATCATCCTCAGAAGCTTTTCGAATTATTTTTCCAAAAGACTCAGGCAAATTATCAGATTCTTCTACATAAGGAGATTTTTTCACAATACCAAAATCCATCCCAAATTCTGTTTCTACAATCACAATATCATCAACAACCAAATCAAAATCATTAGAATCAAAATAAGAAAACACTTTTGTAACTGGAAACATTACCTTGACAACACTATGCATCTATTTCACCTCCACAAACCGAGAATAAATAGCATCAAGCCACAATTTATAATTTATATTATACATCAATTTAGGCAATTCTTCCTCGATAATTGTAATATAAGATAAAATCCTATCTTTCCTAACATCACTCAAAAAAGAAAATTTATTATTTTTTTCTTCAGAAGAAGACAAATAATGAATAAATACCTTTTCCACCATATCAAACATTTGTTTAGCTTTATCTTTATCCGGTATCATATCTTCATAAATTTTTTTATAATATAAAAACAAATCATTTCTAGAAATTAAATATTTGATAAATTGAATTAATTGATCATCAATATCATCTATATCAGAATCATCATTAAGAGATAATATCTGACATCTAGATAAAATAGTATCTAAAACATGATAACGATTATTAGTAAGTAATATTGCAATAATATCATTCTCTGGTTCTTCTAAAAACTTTAAAATAGTATTAGCAGAAGAGGGATTCAATTTTTCTGCATCTTTAATTATATAAACTCTTCTTTTTCCAATCAAAGACTTATTTTGATATTCATCTTTCAAAGACAATAATTGATTTTTTTTAATCTGTGCACCTTCTGATTCAATTATTTTTAAATCAGGAAAATTATCACTATCAATCAATTTACATATATTACAAGAATCGCAATTTAATTTATCTACTTTGCAAATAGATTTAGGACATAAAATCATCTTTATAAATAATAAAATAAGAGGAAACTCCAACGAAGAATCCCCAATTTCAATTAAATATGCATGAGATAACTTATTAGAGCACATAATTGTTTCAATATAATTAATAAATCGTTTCTGCACATAAGTTAATTCATTCATATTATCACCACTTATAAAATTAATATTTTAAATAATACCAAGGCCAACAAAGCTGGAGCACCCAAGAAAGTAATAGAAAGTAAAGTTATAAAATTAATTGGTAAAATCATATTAAAATTAACAGCAATTAAATTATAACCATATAAAAGAAATCCACTGATAATTACTCTTTTAATTATATCAAATAGTTTTTTCATATTATTTATCTCCTTGATAAAAAATATGAAAGAAAACAAGTTTTATTCTATTTCTTTTCTGTCATTCAAAGCTCTTTCTAATGTTAAACTATCAACATATTCCATATCTGCTCCCATAGGAACACCACTAGCAAGACGAGTAACTTTGACTCCCATTCCTTCTAATACACGTTTAATATAAAGAGATGTAGTTTCCCCTTCAATACTAGGACGAAAAGCAAAAATTACTTCTTTAAAATTTTCCATTTTAATACGATCAATAAGTTTATCCAAACCAATATCTTCAGGATTAATACCATCAAGTGGAGAAATCAATCCATCAAGCACATGATACATTCCATGATACATTCCTAATTTTTCAAATAAAAAAACATTTTTAGTATCTTCAACAACACATAAAACCGTTTTATCACGTACTGTATCAGAACAAATAAAACAATGATCTGTATCAGTAAACGTATTACAAATGGGACAAGGATGAATTTTTTCTTTTACTGACAATAAACTATCAGAAAAAAGGGCAACTTGTTCATCTTCTAAATCCAAAACAGAAAAAGCCAAACGCTCTGCTGTTTTCTCACCAATTCCAGGTAAAAACTTAAAAGATTCAATTAAATTTTTAATACTTTCTGGATACATAAAAACAATTAAAACATTCCTGGAATATTACCAAATTTTCCCATTTTATTTTCAGTCATTTCATCCACTTTTTTATTTGCCTCATTTAGTGCAACCATAATCATGTCTTCTAACATTTCTAAATCATCAGCATCTAAAGAATTTGATTTATCAATTTCAACTTTAACAACTTCTTTAGTACCTTTTATAGTAACTTTAACTAGAGAACTTTCTCCAACAAATTCTGTAGAGTCAATTTCCTCTTTTACTTTCATCATATCTTTCTGTAACTTTTGTGCTTGTTTCATCATTGCTTGTATATTCATATATATTCTCCTTTTAATCAATTTCTACGATATCGCCAAATAAAGAGGCAACATCATTAGTAATTATATCATTACTTTCTTCTTTTTTAAACTGTTTCTCTGGTTCCGGTAAAATTTCATAATGTTCACCATTTTTTATATGATAAATATAATCAGACTTTAGCTCATTCCATTTTTCATCTGTAATAATAGCAAATTTCTTTGAAGAATTAGTTATTTTATAATAAACTTCTTCCATTTGCTCTAAATGTTCTAAATTTTGTTGAACAATAGAATCATATTCATAACTAATAACAACAATATCCTCACTAGCAACTCTAAATTTGGAATTTAATATCTCACACACTAAATAACCTATTTGTTGATCAAAAGTATAATCATTTAATTTATTCAGATTTTCTACTTCTTCGTTTAATATTTGCTTATTAGCTAAAGCAAAGGCATTATTAATTCGAACACTTAAAATTTCATCTAAATTTATAATACTCGGTATAAATATATCAGAATTATCTAAAGTACCTGACGGGTTCTGATCAATATGATTATCCACTTTTTCAGTAATATTTTCTTCCACACTAACAATATTATCGACTTTTTCCACATCTTTTGTGAAAGTTTTCTTATTATCCATAACGAAATTATCAGATAAATTTTTTCTTTCATCCACAGTCTTATTTTGAACAATAGAAGATTCATTTTTATTAACTTCAGACATAAAATTCAACAATAAAACCTCTATATATATTTTAGGATTACTACTTTTTTTAACATCGAACATTTTTTCGTTAATTATTGTAACTAATTTTTCCACAAGAGAAATATCGTATTTTATTTCAACAGAATTAATATAATAATCCACAAGCATATCACGCAAATAATACATAAATTGAGAAATAATTTGCACTAAATTTTTACCACAATCATTAAAATATTTAACTTTTTCCAAAACATTTTTAAAATCACCAGTAAAAACAATATCAAAGAATTCATTTAAATCTCTTTTAGTAATCAAACCATTTAACTCAGTATAAATTTCCATCGTTATAAGATCATCAGTATAAGAACTTAATTTATCTAACATACCTAAAGAATCTCGCATTCCACCATCTGCAGATTTAGCAATTTCCTCTAAAACTGGTTGTTCAATCTTAATATTTTCCTTTTCACAAACATACTGTAATCGTTTAACCAACATATCAGTAGAAATACGTTGAAAAGAAAAGCATTGACACCGAGAAACAATTGTTTCAGGAACTTTTTGAGGATCTGTAGTAGCTAAAATAAAAATAGCATGTTCTGGAGGTTCTTCTAAGGTTTTCAATAAAGCATTAAACGCACCAATAGATAACATATGAACTTCATCAATAATATATACTTTATACTTCAATTCTGCTGGAACAAGATTAATCTTATTACGCAATTCTCTAATTTCATCAACACCATTATTAGAAGCAGCATCAATTTCTAAAATATCAACACATTCTTTTTCACTAGATACAATGCAATTTTTACATTTTCCACAAGGATTACCATCGACAGATTCTAAACAATTAACCGCTCTAGCAAAAATTTTAGACAAAGAAGTTTTCCCAGTACCTCGCGAACCAAAGAACATATAAGCATGACAAAACTTATGTTGAACTACAGAATTTTTCAACACCTGAACAATAGAATTCTGACCAACAACATCATCAAAAGTTTGAGGTCTATATTTTCTATATAACGCTTGATACATATAAGAGCACCTCCATAAACACAAATATTATAACACAAAAAAAGAAGAAAGCCTCTAACTATTTCTCCTATTTTCAAAAAAACTCTTCATCAACAAATCAACTTTTTCCACAGCTAAATCATTTGTAATAAAAACTTCCGAATTATTCTTATCTTTTTTCAAAATACTAGATATAATTCCAAAATTATTAGAATCAGAATTAGATAATCCACAATAAATGTGATTAACTCTTGCCTGTTTCAATGCACTTGCACACATCGGACAAGGTTCTAAAGTAACATAAACATCACAACCATCCAGCCTCCAATTTTCAAGTATACTCGAAGCTTTTTCCACAGCTAAAATTTCAGCATGCTTAGTAACACTTTTCATCTGTTCTTTTTTATTATGAGCAGAAGCAATCACCTTATTATCATACACAATCACACACCCAACAGGAACTTCTCCTTCATCAAAAGCAAGTTTAGCTTCTTCAATTGCCAAATCCATATATTTCAAATCCATATTCCACCTCAAAATAAAAGTGCACATAAAAGTTGACTATTAAGGCTGCTACTTTCCAGTCCTGACCTGTTTCTAGTACTTTTATTGCACTACAATCATTTTAATATAAAGAAATAAATTTGTAAATAATAAAAGTAATAGATTAATAAAAAAAGAAATATTAATATAATGTTCCACGTGAAACATTATAAAACAAATTAATTATATATAAAATAAAATAAATAATTTCAAAAAACATCAACAAATTTTTTTTAAAATAATACAACTTCTAAAAAATATTTTAAATTAAAATTATAATAAATGTTCCACGTGAAACTATAATGTAAACAATTCTAACTATAAATAAAAATGTTTCACGTGGAACATTAAATTCAAAATAGTCATATAAAAAAAATGAAAACAACATAAAAATAATTAATTTATAAAAATCACATATAAAAAACTAATCTAATAATCATATTTTAGAAATAAAAAAAGAAAAATAACAATTATTTCCCGGGAAATAATCTTGGGAAATAATTTTTTACATTCAAATTAAACAAATTCTATAATAAAAGTTATTTTTTATAAAAAATATTGCTCCGAAAATAATTAATCAACATACTGTTCTTTTTTTAAAACTCTCATATAAAGTTCAAAATAAAAATGTCCCACGTGAAACATATTTTAATTTTAAACAAATAAATTACATAATGCGTTTATTTTAGCAAATGTTTGAAAATATTTTATCAACAGGAAATAAAAATAAAAAACGCAATTCAATAAAATTAAAAAATAAATAACATTGATATAAAAGAAAATTAAAACGCAAAAAGAAAACAAGAATTAAAAATAAATTCTTGTTTATAGATTTTAAATGAAAATAAATTAATTATCATTATTCTCATTTTGCATATTTTTATCACTTGAAATATCTTTTTCCACAGGTGATTCTACTTCGTTCTTTTCATCATTACTTTCATTATTATCCACAGCTTCTTCCATTTCTTCTTTTTCCACAATTGCAACCGTAGAAACTTTTTGGTCGTCTTTTAAATTAATTAAACGTACTCCTTGCGTTGCTCTCTTAAGCGTTGATACTTGTTCTAAAGGTAATTTAATAACAATACCACTATCTGTAATTATCATTAAATCATATTCTCCATCAGGATCAACACAATTTAAAGCAACCATCATACCATTCTTATCAGTAATATTCAATGCTTTTACACCTTTGCTACCACGATGAGTTAAACGATATTCTTCAATTTCAGACTTCTTACCATATCCATTCTCAGTAACAATAAGAATTAATTGTCCAGGTTTAATAACTTCAGCACCTATTACCTTACTATCATCTAATTCAATTCCTTTAACCCCAGAGGCACTACGTCCCATAACACGAACTTCCTCTTCATTAAAACGAACCATACGACCATTATTAGCACCAATTGCTATCTCATCATTTCCAGTAGTAATACCAACATAAATTAGTTCATCGTCATCCTTTAAGCCAATTGCAATCTTACCACTCTTACGTATATTATCAAATTCAGATAATTCTGTACGTTTTACTAATCCCTGACGAGTAACGAAAACTAAATACTTGTGTTCCTCATTCTCAGAGGATAACGAAATAATCGAACTAATGTTCTCATCTTTTTCAAGTTGTAATAGATTAATAATAGGTAAACCTTTAGATTGTCTACTAAATTCAGGAACTTCATATCCTTTCATACGATAAATTCTACCCTTATTAGAGAAGAATAATATATAATCATGAGTTTTCATAGAAACTAATTGTTCTACAAAATCCTCCTCATTCGTAGACATACCCTTAATTCCAACTCCACCACGATTCTGAGTCTTATAAGTATCTGCTTTCAAACGCTTAATATAACCCTTATTAGTTAAAGTAACAATAATATCTTCGACAGGGATTAATGACTCATCTTCAATATATTCAATTGCTGTCATATCAATATTTGTACGACGTTCATCTCCAAACTTATTCTTAATTTCCGTCATCTCATCTTTAATAATCTGTAAAACTTTTGCTTCGCTTGCCAAAATAGATTTCAATTCTTCAATTTCAGCAAGTAATTCTTGCAATTCATTCTCAATCTTATCTCTTTCTAAACCAGTTAAACGTCTTAACTTCATCTCTAGGATAGCTTGAGCTTGTGCTTCAGATAATTTATAGTTATTTCTAAGTCCAATCATAGCTTCTTCATCATTTTTAGCTGATTTAATCAATTGAATAATAGCATCAATATGATCTAAAGCAATCTTTAACCCCTCTAAAATATGAGCTCTAGCTTCATCCTTTGCTAAATCAAACTTAGTACGACGAATAATAATTTCCTTTTGGTAATCAATATATTTAGAAATAATATCCTTTAATCCCAATGTTTTTGGAACTCCTTGATCAAGCATCAAGAAAATAATTCCATAATTTGTTTGAAATGCCGTATGTTTATATAAATTATTAAGAACAACTTGAGGATTTGCATCCTTCTTTAAAGTAATAGTAATCTTAATACCATCCTTTAAATCCGTATGATAATCAGTAATACCATCAATTACTTTATTATGTACCAAATCTGCTACTTTATTCTTTAATTCCAACGTATTAATTCCATATGGAACTTCATCTACAATAATATAATGTCTACCATTTTTCTCTTCAATACGAGCTTTACTACGAATAGTAATACTTCCTCTACCCGTCTCATAAGCCTTTTTAATACCACTATTACCTAAAATAGTAGCCCCCGTAGGAAAATCAGGTCCCTTAATATATTGCATTAACCCATCTACATCAATATCAGGATTATCAATATAAGCAATACATCCATCAATAACCTCTTTTAAGTTATGTGGTGGAATATTAGTTGCCATACCAACAGCAATACCCATAGTACCATTAACTAAAATATTAGGAAATCTAGATGGCAATATTTCAGGCTCTTTCTCAGACTCATCAAAGTTTGGAATAAAATTAACAGTATCTTTATTAATATTTCTTAATAACTCTAACGAAATCTTTGATAAACGAGATTCGGTATAACGCATAGCAGCAGCGCCATACCCTTCAATATTACCAAAATTACCATGACCATCCACTAACATATAACGATATGAAAAGTCTTGTGCCATACGAACCATAGCTTCATAAATACTAGAATCACCATGTGGATGATATTTACCCATAACATCTCCGACAATTCTAGCACTCTTTTTATGAGGTTTATCAGGTGTATAACCAGATTCATACATAGAGTATAAAATACGCCTATGAACAGGCTTTAAACCATCTCTCAAATCAGGTAAAGCACGAGAAACAATAACACTCATAGAATATTCAAGGAAAGAATCCTTTACTTCATTAACTATATTATTCTGTTCTAATTTATCCATCTCTTCTTACCTCCCTAAATATCCAAATTCTGTACATAGACAGCATTTTCTTCAATAAATTCACGTCTAGGGCCAACTTCTTCCCCCATTAATTTAGAAAAAGTTTCATCGGCAGCCATAGTATCTTCAACAGTTATCTGACGCAATACACGTTTTTCGATATCCATCGTAGTTTCATTTAACTCTTCCGCATCCATCTCTCCTAAACCTTTCATACGCATAATATCATACTTAGTATTTGGAGAAAGAGTAGCTAAATACTCATCTCTTTCTTGTTCATTAAGTACATATTTAATATTTTTACCGTGTTTAATAACAAATAATGGAGGTTGAGCAGCATACACATGTCCTGCCTCAACAATTGGTCTAAAGAAACGATAAAATAACGTAAGTAATAAAACACGAATATGAGATCCATCAACATCAGCATCTGTCATAATAATAATTTTGTCATATCTTAATTTACTTAAATCAAAATCATCACCAATACCTGTACCAAAAGCAGTAATAATAGTACGAATTTCTTCATTTGCTAAAGCTCGATCAAGTCTAGCCTTCTCAACATTCAAAATCTTACCACGCAAAGGCAAAATAGCCTGTCTCATACTATCTCTACCTTTAATAGCAGAACCACCTGCAGAATCTCCCTCGACTAAGAATATTTCACATTCAGAAGGATCCTTACTCTTACAATCTGAAAGTTTTCCATAGAAATTAGTAATATCTAAATCCCCTTTTCTACGTGTTAGCTCCCTAGCTCTTTTAGCTGCAACTCTAGCACGAGATGCTGTCATACTCTTATCAATAATAATTCTGGCCTGATCAGGATTTTCCATTAAAAATCTTTCAAAAGCCGCAGAGAAAATACGATCTGAAATACCTCTACACTCACTATTACCTAATTTTGTTTTCGTTTGTCCTTCAAATTGAGGATTTGGATGTTTAATAGAAACAATCATCGTTAATCCCTCTTTAACATCATCACCTGTCAAAGAATCATCATTATTCTTAAGTAATCCATTCGTAGTAGCATATTTATTCAAAATACGAGTTAAAGCTCTACGAACACCGTCCTCATGAGTACCACCTTCTGGAGTATTGATATTATTAACAAAGGAATAAATACTAGCATTATAACTTTCATTATATTGTAAAGCTACCTCTAAAGAAATATCATTTTCTATTCCCATACAATCAATAATCGTTTCATGAATAGGTTTCTTATCTTTATTTAGCATCGCTACATATTCACTAATTCCACCTTCATAGCAAAAAGAATCAGACAAATCATCCTCTCTTAAATCGTATAAACTAATTCTTAAACCACGATTTAAAAAAGCAAGTTCACGAAGTCTAGTTTTTAAAATATCATAATCAAAAATCGTTGTTTCTTCAAAAATATCAGGATCAGGTTTAAATGTAACCGTAGTACCAGTTCTATCCTCATCACAATTATCAATTACTTTCAAATCTTCCTCAGGATGTCCACCATTGGTATAACGTTGAAAATAAACATTTCCATTCTTATAAACACGAACTTCCATCCATTCAGACAACGCATTAACAACACTGGCACCTACTCCATGAAGACCACCGGATACCTTATATCCTCCTCCACCAAATTTTCCACCAGCATGTAATACTGTATATACTGTTTCTACAGTACTTTTTCCTGTTTTCGGATGAACTTCTACTGGTACTCCACGACCATTATCTTTAACAGTAATAGTATTTTCTTTACCAATTTCCACTTCAATATGAGTACAATATCCAGCAAGCGCTTCATCAATTGCATTATCAACAATTTCCCATACTAAATGATGAAGACCTCTAGCGCTAGTAGTACCAATATACATACCTGGTCTTTTTCGAACTGCCTCTAGTCCTTCCAAAACTTGAATGGCTGAGGAATCATATTCTTTTTCTACTTTTTCTTCATTCATATATAATACCTACTTTCTCTCAACTTTTCCATTTTTCACGTTGTATATATAAGCATCCGCTAAATACTTTTTATTAATATTTTTTAAATCAGTAGTCGTAATAATACTCTGAATACCACTATGAATTAACTTTAAAAGCCGATTTCTCTTTTTTAAATCCAATTCACTAAAAATATCATCTAAAAGAAGTACAGGTTTTGTTTTTAATAGATGTTCAAATATTGAAATTTCAGACAATTTATAAGCAAGAATAGCGGTTTTTTGCTGTCCTTGAGAACCAAAAAATTTTAAATCTTTACCACAAAACAAAAAAGTAAAATCATCACGATGCGGACCTACAAGTGTCATTCCATAATTCAATTCTTTTTTATAATTCTTTTTGTAATAATGTTTTAAAACTTTTCGCATTTCTTCTCCATCATAAGAAGAAAATTCTATATTTGGTTGATACTCTACTACTAAGCCTACTTCTCCATTAATTCCCTTATAATAAGTATTAATTGTTTCATTTACTAAATCTAAATATTCTTTCCGTTTTTGATAAATAAATATTGCTTTTTCTATTAACTTATCCGTAATAATATCTAGATAGCTAGAATCTGCTATAGAATTTTGAAATAAAACTTTTAAATATTCGTTTCTTGTCCTAAGTAATTTATTATACTCATTATAAATATTTAAATAAACTTTAGAAATCTGTGAAAGCTGTATGTTTAATAGGTTTCGACGAACACTTGGAGAACCTTTTACAATCTCCAAATCATCTGGTGAAAACACAATAATATTTAAATTAGAAATATAATCAGCCACTTTTCGAATCTCTGTTTGATTTACAAATAGTTTTTTTTCATTTTCAGCCATTTCTACTTCTAACTTAGATACAACTTTATCTTTTTGAATAACTCCTTTAATTTTTGCTTTCTTTTTATCGAACATAATAACATTAGGATGAACGCCCAATCGATGAGATTTAGTAAGAGCTAAAAAGGTAATAGCTTCTAAAATATTCGTCTTTCCTTGTGCATTATCTCCAACAAAAATATTCATACCCTCACCTAATTTTATAGATAAAGTTGAATAATTTCTAAAATTTAATAAATTTAACTTAGTGATTTTCAATCAGACTTAAAAAAAAGACCCATATAATCACCTATCCCCTATTTCGGTATTCCTATACATACATATATATTATAGCACATAATAGCCAAATAAGATAGGAAAAAGTGATTTTATGGGTACTTTTTATAAATTAGATTTTCTTTTTCGCATCATAAAATCTAATCTAGAAGCTCTAGAAATTTGATTCTCCAACGTCCGATAAGAAACTGGAACAATAATTTCCCTATTATTATCAAAAATTACCTTAGTATTAATACTATCTATCTTTTCAAAAGATTTTATTCTTTTTAAAGAAATCCAAATACAATCCTCAGATTTGGGCGATGTTGTTGGAAAAACAATTAAATTATCTGTATCTTCAACAATAACAGGAACTTTATATTCCGCTCCTAAAATAGATTTTGCACTATCTTTCCTCCCTTCGTAAGTACTACCAAAATACTTGCAACTATCTTCCATGATTTGAAATGGACTTTGATGAATTAAAAATCTCTCCTCATCTTCATATACCAAACTTTTATCCTCTTCATTAGGCATAATTGCTAAAGTACCTTTATTAATTTCATATTCCATAAATTTTCCCCCTCCTAAACATGAAATTGTCACTAGAATAACAGATAAGAATGTAGTTATTTGTCGTATTATAGAAAAAGTTACTTTACTTGTATTATTTAGTAATTATTTTATAAAATAGATAAAACGGAGGAATATTATGACAAATATTTTTATTTTAGGATTATCAAGAACTGGAAAAAGTTCTATAACAAAAAAATAGTAGAGGAATTCCCTTATTATAAAGTAATTCCCTTAGATATCATTATAAATGCTTACAAAAAAACATTTAATGACGGACAAATAGGATACAGTAAAGAGAATATAAAAGAAAATAAACTTGCATTATTTATAGAAAATATTATCAATCAATACTTTGATGAAAATGATCCACCATTTATAATAGAAGGAGATTCTATTCTACCAGAAGAATATCATAAATATTTTGAACAAGGAGATAACATATGTTATTTTCTAATAAATTCAAAAACACCAACAGAAAAAGTAGCAGACTGCAGACAATATGATAGTAATAAAGAATGGTCTTCTCACTTAAATGATCAAGAATTATTAACATACTTTGAAGAAGACGATAAGATTCAACAAATAATTATAGAACAAGCACAAAAATTTAACTATCCAATAATAGATGTATCAAAAAATAGAGAAAAGCAACTTGAAGATACATATCAAAAAATTAAATCAATAATAAAAAAATAAAAAATCCACAAAATTTGTGGATTTCTTTAATAGGTACGAATTGGTAAAACTAATTGTGTTAAAGTTTCATCTTCACTTGATTTAATTAAAATAGGTTTAATTTCTCCAACAAAGTGAATATCAACAGTTTCTGTGGAAAAGCTTTTTAAAGCTTCCATCATATATTTAGCACTAAATGAAATTTTTATATCTTCATTATTATTTTTAGTAATAAGCATTTTTTCTTCTACTCTACCAATTTCTACAGAAGAACTTTTTAATATCAACATATCACCATTAGTTTCCAACGTAACGATATTTTTTTCCTTATCACTAGTTAATATACTAACACGATCAATTACGTCGTAGAAAGCGTTTAAATTAGTGCTAACGACTAAATAAGAATCATCTGGTAATAAATTAGAGGTATTAGGATAAGTACCATTAATTAAACGAGATTCAAATTTTAAATTACCAGTCTTAAATAAAATCTTATTATTAAAGATATGTAACTCAATATCTCCATCTTCTTCATCAATAATTCTAGAAAATTCTAAAATATTATGACTAGGAATAACAATATTATAATTTTCTTCACTAGCACTATCTAATTTAACAACTTTTCTTGCTAAACGATAAGAATCAGTAGAATTACACTCTAATACATCCCCTACTATATTAAAATTAATACCAGTAAGAACAGGTTTACTTTCTTCATTTGAGGAAGCAAAAGCAGTCTGATTTACAATATCTTTAAACACAGAAGCTTTAATATGAACTTTTTTCTTACTTTCTTCTAATCCAATATTAGGATATTCACTTTCACTAATTCCATTTAAATTAAATTCACTATTCTCTGTATATATTAATATCTTCAATTCATCTACTACTTCAATATTAATATATTTATCTGGTAATTTACGAACAATATCTAAAATATATTTTCCTTGAATAATAATACTACCCTCTTGTTCTATTTTAAAATCATCATCATTCGTAGCTTCAATCATAGTTTGAATAGTAATATCATTATCACTAGCAGTTAAAACTAGTTTTTTCTTCTTTAATTCAAATTTTATACCAGCAAGAACTGGAATAAGATTTTTCGTAGAAATTGCTTTAGATACCTTATTAAGTGCAGTTAATAATAAATCTTTTTTTATTGTTAATTTCATTTATATTCCTTCTTTCTTTTTTTATTTTTATTATTATTACTGTGGAAAAAGTGAAAAACTTAATTTTTTCAATTACAACAATAAAATTATCATATTTTTTCTTGTGGAAAAAGTCAAGTTTTTCTAAAATTTTACACAACTCCAATATCATCTTTTAATTTTTCAATGATATTTGCTAAATCTGGATTAACTTTAATTTCTTTTTCTATCTTTTCAACAGAGTGCATAACTGTAGTATGATCTTTCCCTCCAAATTCTGTTCCAATCTTAGGAAAAGACTCATTAGTCATTGTTCGACAGAGGTACATTGCAATCTGTCGAGGAAAAGAAATATTAGAGCTTCTTTTTTTACTTCGAATATCCTCAACAGATATTTGAAAATATTCAGATACAATTTTTTGTATTCGATGAATATCATTTTTTTCGCCCATTCCTTTACTAATAAAGTCCTTCAGTGCTTCAATTGCTAAATCTAAAGTAATTTCAGCCCCACCCATAATTGTGGAGTAAGCAATCAATCTGGTAATAGAACCTTCCAATTGTCTGACATCAGTACCAATATTAGACGCTATATACTCTACTACATCATCAGGAATTTCTTTTTCAAAATTACCAGCAATAATTTTCTTTTTCAAAATTTCCGTGCGTAATGCAAAATCCGGTGGAAAAATATTAACCGTTAATCCCCAGCAAAATCTTGTCCTTAAACGATCTTCTAAAAGTTTTAAATCATCTGGAGAACGATCCGAAGAAATAATAATCTGTTTACTATCATTATATAAAGTATTAAAAGTATGAAAAAATTCCTGTTGAGTCTGTGTAGCCCCTCCTAAAAATTGGATATCATCAATAATTAAAACATCAATATTTCGATATTTATTCTTAAAGAAATCTACATAATTAAAATTTGTTCCTTTATCATCTTTTTTATTTATTCCAATAAAATCGTTTATAAATTGATCCGATGTAACATACAAAACTCTACGATTACTATTTTCAGTAATATAATTCCCAATAGCATGCATAAGATGTGTCTTCCCTAACCCACTATTACCATAAATAAACAAAGGGTTATACATATTACCAGGATTTTCAGCCACAGACAAAGCCGCCGCATGAGCAAACTTATTACTATTACCAACAATAAAATTATCAAAAGTATATTTGCTTTTTAAATTCGACTGAACTTGATTATGTGGTACTCCCTCAGAGTTTTGAACATTAGAAAAAGTTTCTTCACTAAAATTATTTGTTTTATGTTTCTCTTCTTCTTTAATCTCCTCTTTTAGTAAAAAAACAAGTTCAAAATTAGTACCAGTAATATTATTTAAATGGTTTAAAATAAGTTCCGAATAATTATCAGCTAAATGTTTTTTATGAATTGGCATAGGTACAATTATATAAGCTTTACCATCATCAAGTTTATATAATTGAGTATCTTTAAACCAAGTTTCAAAAGAAAGAGAGGTCAAATCATTTTTTAATTCTGTTAGAAATTTAGACCATAAAATATCCACATTCATTCGACCATCTCCCCACAAGTAAAATTATACCAATAGTTTAGCTCAAATTGTGTAAAAAAGAAATAGAAAAATGCAAAAAAAAAGAATTCACAAGTAATCCACGAAATAATACACAGATGATTATATTTAAAAATAAAGGAAAATATTAAGTTTCCACATTTTCCACAAATTTAAAAACACACCTGTTATTTATAAAATCCACAGTACTGTGGAAAATGTGGAAACAATAAAAAGACTAAAAAATTCAACTTATGATTGACAAATCGAGGATATTATTATTATAATAATGTAGATTTATGTCTGGAGGTGGAAGAAAATGAAAAGAACATATCAACCAAACAATCGTAAAAAATCAAAGAAATTAGGATTTTTCGCACGTAAGAAAACAAATATTTTAAATCGCCGTCGTCGTAAAGGACGTAAAGTTCTTTGCAAATAATTTACCGCTGCTAAAACAGTGGTTTTTTACTTCTAAAGAGGTGATAAAATGAAAAAGTTATATAGAGTAAAACATCAACATGATTTTGATAGAATCATAAAAAAAGGAAACAGAAAAAAAAATGATATATTTATCATCTATTATGAATTCAATAATTTACCATACGCTAGATATGGAATATCGGTAGGAAAGAAATTAGGGAATGCTGTCTATAGAAATAAAAAGAAACGACAGATTCGCTCTATAATAGATAGTTTAGAAAAAGACTATGTAAAAGCAAAAGACTATATTATAATATTAAGAGAGAAGGGAAAGAATTTAGAATACCAATCACTAAATCAAAAATTGAAGTCCCTTATATTAGAAGGAAAGGACATAAAATGAAAAAATTAAAAATAATTGTAGTATTATTACTATTATTGATTACAACTGGATGTACCACAACCCTAGTAAATGAAGACAAGCAACCAGTAAAAAACGAAGAAACAGGACAAAATTTAACAGAAAACATCATTTGCCAACCAACCAACAAAGAAAATATAAAATTGTATAAAGAAAATGGAGTAAAAGTTGATAAATTACCAACCTGTGATGATTTTAAAATTACATCAGGTAAATATGAAGGTCTTTGGACAAGTATTTTCGTAAAACCATTAGCATTTATACTTTTATGGCTTGGAAGGTTAGTAGGAAATTACGCAATTTCATTAATTATAATAAGTATTCTTATTAGGGTCATTGCTTTCCCAATTACGAAAAAGACAGCTTTACAATCCGAATTAATGAAAAAAGCTCAACCTGAAATAGAAAAAATAACCAAAAAATACAAAGATAAACAAGATCAAGAATCTATGATGAAACAAAGTCAAGAAATGATGATGGTATATAAAAAATATAATATCAGTCCTATGTCAGGATGTGTATTTGCTATGTTGCAATTACCATTATTTATCGCATTCTTTGAAGCAGTACAAAGAACCCCAGCTATTTTTGAAGATAAATTCCTAGGATTACAGTTAGGAACTACACCAATGGTAGGGGTAACATCAGGAACGTTTATTGCTTATATAATATTAATGTTACTAATCGCAGGAACCACCTTTTATTCATTTAAAATGAATCTAACAGGAAATAATATGGATCCAAGTATGAAAATGATGCCAATTATGATGAGTGTAATTATCATAATCACAGCATTGTTCATGCCATCAGCTTTAGGAATTTACTGGGTCACATCTAACTTATTAACAATTATTCAAAACATTGTAGTAAAAAGGAGTAAAGAAGTAAATGGAAAAGCATAAATTTATTGGAAAAACAAAAGAAGAAGCAATTGAAAATGCCAAAATAGGATTACAAGAATTAGAAGAAAATTTGATTATTAAAGAAAAAGAAATACAAAAAGGTGGATTATTTAAAAGTAAAAAAATAGAAGTAGAAGTAATAGAAAAAAGAGAAGTAGTAAAAGAAATTAAAACTTACTTATCAAAATTATTAAAAGATTTAGGATTCACAGCAAATATTGAAGTAAAAATGAATGAAGAAGTTCCAACCTATACCATATATTCAGATAACGATGCTTTATTAATCGGAAAAAATGGTAAAAATCTACACGCCTTATCAACAGTAGTAGGTCAATATATAAAAAAAGAAATAGGAGAGTCTTACAAATTCATAATAGATATTAATTCTTACAAAGAAAAACATGAAAAACAATTAGTAAGACTTGCTAAAAATGTTGCAAGAGAAGTAGCAACCACTAAAATAGAAGCAAAAATGGATTCCATGAATTCATATGAAAGAAGAATTATTCATAACGCATTAGCAAATAACAAAAAGGTGTATACCGAAAGTGAAGGAGAAGAGCCAAACCGTTATGTAGTAATCAAACCAAAGGAAGAGGAATAACTCTTCTTTTTTTGTCTAAAATCGTAAAATAATATATTAAAATCAAGAAAAACAAAGTAAAAATGATAAAATGAAAAAAAGAGGTGATTTTATGCATATAGGAATCATTCAATATAAAAATAAAATAATTTATATTGATTTAAAGGATAATAGAATATATGGATATTATTATAACAAAAGAGGAAAACAAATTATTTCCTCTAGCACTATATTATCACTAATAAATAGTTTATTTAATAGAGACAAAGAAGTGTTTTTCAGAACAGAAAATGAATATAAAATATATATAAATAAAGAAACTGGATATAAACATTTTTATAAAAATAAGCAACAAGATATATTAAAATTTTTCTTAGAAAATGGTAAAAATGCAATAATGTATGATAATGAAAATTCATCTATATTAAAAAAGGTGAAAGAGTTTTATAATAAACATCAGAAAGTAAGATTTATTTTAAATTTTGTAGTAATCTATTCTACATTAATGGCAACGGATATAGTAGGTAAAGTATATAATGCATCAGAAATAATAGCAGAAAATAAAGGAATAGAACTTTCAATCATAGAGGAAAATTATGATTGTTATTTTGACTATCATCAATTATGTCAATCAATACAAGAATCCCTTTCTTTAAGCAACGAAGAAAAAGAAAATTTATATAATGAAGATTTATTTAATGATATATGTGCAACACCAATGTCTATAGATAGGATAAAAGATTTAGAAGAAAAAATAACAGATGTCGAAATAGTTCCCTTCACTGAACAAGATTACCAAGAACAACAAAAAAAGAAAGATGAAAATGATTCGTATAGCGTCGGTTACTATAATCCTTTAGAGCCTAATATTTTACATGTAGATGAAAATCAAAGCTATGACAAAATAGAAGATACCAAATATCATGAATTTATTCATTTATTACAAGATGATAATAAATATTATTATATAAAAGAGGCAAGTGCCGAAATAATATCTAATGAATACTATGGAGCACCTCTTGAAAGTTATACAGAAGAGGCAAAAAGAATAAAAGCTTTAATGGAAATAATAGGGAGTAATTCTATTTGGAAAATAAATTTTAGTGGAGATGATTCTCAACTAATAAATATTATAAAAGAAAACTTATCACAAGAGGAATATAAATATTTTTGTGAAATTCTAGAAACATCTCCAGCCAATCTAAATAAAGAACAAAGAGAAGAACAAAATAAAAAATTTGATAATATTTTATCAATTCTATACAATAATATGTATAAAAATTCTATAGAAAAAGATGAAAACATAAAAAAAATATATGATTCAACAACTGGAGATATTTTAGGTATTGACAGGAGCTACTTTAAAAATTGTAATTTAGAAGATAGTAAAATTGTTATAAAAGAACAACCTGTAACTGATGCGATAAAAGAAAATACAATTGATATAGATTTTTATAAAACAATTAAAATAGAAATAACCGAAGAAGCCTATCAAGAAAAACAAGAAAAAGGAGAAAAAGTCGATACGGAACTATATATTTATGATAATCCTGAGGTAAATGAATATGTATCACAAGAATTATCCAAAATTCAAAGTTCTGAAGAAATGCAAGAATTAGAAGAGAAAATTTTAAATTTAGGTTATGGTAATCTTAAATACTACAGCATAGAATTAAGCCCAATTAGTGTAGAGGAAGTTAGTTCTTTAAGACAACAAGGAGAAAATATAACATATAACATTAATTATATAACACCAGAATATTCTACTGCCAATATTGCATATTCGCATGATAATGACCAAAATATAGAAATACCAGTTGTTTATTTTCAAAAAGAAGTAAAACTAGACAATTTTAAGTCCAATCCAAATAATAGAAATTTAATTCAAGAAATAGAAGCAAGTAAAATAAGACAATAATATATTAAAAAAGTAATTAATATTTAATTAAAGAAAGAGTGATATTTATGCATATAGGAATCATTCAATATAAAAATAAAATAATTTATATTGATTTAAAGGATAATAGAATATATGGATACTATTACCATAATAAGAAAAAACATATTATCAGTCTAAATACTATTGCCATATTAGTAAATAGCTTATTTGATAAATCAAAAGAAAAATTCCTAAAACAACAAGGAGAATATACTGTTTTTATAAATAAAGAAACTACCTATAAACATTTTTATCAAGATGGTAAAGAAGATTTATTAAAATTTTTTCTAGAAAACGGGCAAAATGGAATTATGTATGAAGATAAAAAAAACAACAAGAATAACCAAAGAACCAAAAGCTTTTTCAATAGAAAAAAAATGGCTAAATATATTATGGGGTTAACGTTATATTCTGCTTTATTTCTATCAACATACAAGACAACAACTTACATAATAAGTGAACTAAATAGTCAAGAAATTCAGGAATTAGAAGAAGCAGCTACTGAAACTACAGATAATCAATATTATGATTTTGAGTCAATATGTAATGCAATTCAACTCTCTAATACGCTTAGTGCTAAAGATAAAAAAATACTATACAATGAAGAATTATTCAAAGCAATATCCAATACACAAATGACAGAAGATAGAGTAATGTTCTTAGAAAAAAAATTAACAGATATTCAAATATTAACATTTACAGAAGAAGACCAAGAAGAAAATAAAACTAGAATAGAGCAAGGGTTATTCCCAAAAGCAGGTTATTATCATCCTTTAACTCCCAATTTGATATATGTATCTGAAAAAGAAAATAATAAAATAAAATGTCATGAATTTATTCATTTATTACAAGATGATAATGAATATTATTATATAAGAGAATCTAGTGCAGAAATAATATCGAATGAGTTCTATAATCGTCCAATAGATAGTTATATCGAAGAACTAAAAAGAATAAAAATACTAATGGAAATTATAGGAAGTGATCCCATTTGGAATGTAAATTTTAGTGGTTCTGAGGAAAAAATACAAGAATTCAATGATATATTATATAATAATTTATCATACAAAGAATATAATAAAATAAATGATATTCTAACTACAGCTCCTTCCACTAAGACAGAAGAAGAAAGGAAAGAAATAAATGAAGAATTAGATAGAATTTTAGCAAGTTTATATAACAACATTTATCAAGAACCAATAGAAAATAATGAAATAATTCAATATATTTATAATAAAAATGTTAATAGTTATGAAAATCAACGCCACTACTTTCAAGATAGGGAAAATAAAGAAGGAAGAATACAAGAAAAACAAGAAAAAATACCATTAATAGAAGCTATAGAAGAAGAAAATATAGAAATAGAATTTTATAAATGTAAGGAAATAGAAATCACAAAAGAGGAATATTTTAAAGAAAAAGAAGCAGGAGAAGACGTATCTTTTTCTATCAAAGAATTGTCGGAAGATATATCGATAGAAGAAGTAGAAGCAGACTCAGTAAATGCCGAACCACATTATTTAGTAAATGATGAAAAGAAACTTTATACAGAAGAAGAATTAATAGAGTTAGGATATATTATCCCAGAAAAATTTTATAGAATTGAAAAAGAGCAAGTCGCCCCAGAAGACGTTTATTATCGTACACAACAAGGAGAAGATATATTTTATAATGTGAAAGAAACGTCTCCTGAATCTAAGGTGATAGGTATCGAATATAACCAAGAAAAGGAAATGACCATGTTGATCGTTCAAAAAGAAGTTAATTGGGAACCAGTAAAAGCAAACATAACGGAAACCAAAGAACAAATAATATTTCCAAGTAACAAATAGAAATGAAAAGGCGAGAGTTTCGTCTTTTTTTAATTTAATGCCAAGAATTAGAAATAATGTGCTATAATATACGAAGAAAAAGGGAAGTGA